>NZ_CAWMEB010000418.1:0-65981 GCF_963866145.1 Xenorhabdus sp. NBAII XenSa04 | reverse complement strand
CCAACTGAGCTAATCGCCCAATCATAAAATCATTTTCATCACTACGGTTGCCATTTTCTCTAGCTTACCACTACGAGATAATGGTGGGCGATACCAGATTCGAACTGATGACCCCCTCCTTGTAAGGGAGATGCTCTACCAACTGAGCTAATCGCCCCGTCGTGATGGAGTCGCATTATAGGGATAGTTCGAGGTGAGTCAACGGTTTTTATTACTAAAACTTCCGTTCGTCGCAAAATTACACAGAATGAAACAATTATAGTCACATTAAGTTATCATTTAGACAATGTATCTTACCTTTTCCCAATAACCTATCATTAACGCCATTGAGGAATTGAAGTCCAGTGATAAAATACCCCCACTATTGTTATTTAAATTGTTACTTCAATCATCCAAAACGTTCTCTGAAAAGTGAAATGTAATTAAGGCAATTCCCGATGAGTAAAATAAAAACCCGTTTTGCGCCAAGTCCTACTGGCTATCTTCACGTTGGCGGCGCACGTACTGCCCTTTATTCCTGGCTATACAGCCGTCATAACAAAGGTGAATTTGTTCTGCGCATTGAAGACACTGATCTGGAACGTTCAACTCAGGAAGCCATTGATGCGATTATGGACGGAATGAACTGGTTAAATCTGAATTGGGATGAAGGCCCTTATTATCAGACCAAACGTTTCGACCGTTATAATCAAGTTATTGATGAAATGCTGGAACAAGGTACAGCATATCGCTGCTATTGTTCTAAAGAGCGCTTGGAACAATTACGTGAAACTCAGATGGCAAATAGCGAAAAACCACGTTATGACGGTCGTTGTCGTGATAGTGAATGCCAACATAGCCATGATGAGCCACATGTTGTACGTTTCCGCAACCCACAAGAAGGCTCTGTTATTTTTAATGACAGCATCCGTGGCCCGATTGAATTCAGTAACCAAGAGTTAGACGATTTGATTATTCGCCGTACTGATGGCTCACCAACTTATAACTTCTGTGTTGTCATTGATGACTGGGATATGGAAATCACTCACGTTATTCGTGGTGAAGATCACATCAATAACACACCGCGTCAAATTAATATTCTGAAAGCGCTTGGCGCACCAGTACCAGAATATGCTCATGTTTCTATGATCCTCGGTGACGATGGTAAAAAATTGTCCAAACGTCATGGTGCCGTCAGCGTGATGCAATATCGTGATGATGGCTATCTGCCGGAAGCACTTTTGAACTATCTGGTTCGTTTAGGATGGTCACATGGTGATCAAGAAATTTTCAGCGTTGAAGAAATGACAGAGTTGTTCAGCCTTGACGCTATCAGCAAATCAGCCAGCGCCTTCAACACTGAAAAGCTGCAATGGTTGAACCATCATTACATTAATACCCTGCCTGCGGAAAAAGTTGCTGTTTATTTAGCGTGGCATATTGAACAACAAGGTATTGATACACGTACTGGCCCGGAACTGGTTGAACTGATTAAACTGTTGGGTGAACGCTGCAAAACATTGAAAGAAATGGCCAGTGCTTGTCGTTATTTCTATGAAGAGTTTACTGAGTTCGATGCAGATGCTGCGAAAAAACATCTGCGACCAGTGGCTCGTCAGCCATTAGAAGTTGTCCGTGAAAAACTAGCTGCTATTACCGAATGGACACCAGAGAATATCCACCATGCAATTCAGTCAACCGCTGACGAATTGGAAATCGGTATGGGTAAAGTGGGTATGCCACTACGTGTTGCAGTTACTGGCGCTGGTCAATCTCCGAGTGTTGACGTCACTATTCACGCTATTAATCAGGCACGTTCACTCTCTCGTATTGATAAGGCTCTGGTTTATATTGCCCAGCGTGAAGCACAATAATCAGCATTAAAAAATCGGCCAAAATAAGTTATAGAGGCACACAATTTATTGTAGTGCCTTTATTTTTTATTCTTCTAACCAGGCATTGATGGCTTTTTCAACGTTTACACCGTAAATATTAATGAATCCGTTGACAGAGTTCTTCGGGTTTCATATGATGCGCTCCGTTCCACAGGATTTTGATTTGGGGCTATAGCTCAGCTGGGAGAGCGCTTGCATGGCATGCAAGAGGTCAGCGGTTCGATCCCGCTTAGCTCCACCAAATATTTATCCTGAACCACAATTGTGGGGCTATAGCTCAGCCGGGAGAGCGCTTGCATGGCATGCAAGAGGTCAGCGGTTCGATCCCGCTTAGCTCCACCAAGATTCTGGATCCCTGAAAGCGCAAGTTTTCAGGGATTTTTCTTATGGCTACACGATAATATAGTGAAAACAACCTATCTCTTAAAGCATCAAATCATCGTAATACTTTTTATTTTCAAACTGAAAGTTCCATCCGAATAATTTGAGTCTACATCAACTTTGTTATAAAGCCCGTCGTCACAGTTGTTTCCTTTGGATAATGAAAAATAGTTATCACCAGACAAGATAGTCACTGAAGTTTAGTTATTACTCTCAATAACAAAATTTTTTCAGAGAGATGGACTATAATAAAATTTGCTTCAGGTATATTCTTTTACGGCTAACCGTTTTTTTTCAATGGCCTTACCAATGAATCCAACCCTTCAATTTTAATTGCAAGGGTCATTTCCATTAATGTCCCCAATTTTCCTTGTGGAAATCCCTCTTTACGGGCAAACCAAAGTAAATACTCTTCAGGAAGATCGATTAACTTCCGTCCTTTGTATTTACCAAATGGCATGACAGTGTTGGCGATCTCCAGCAAATTTTCTTTATTCATTATATCGACCTCTTGAGCCATTTTCATTTTGGCTTTTATATAAAGATAAAATGGCATCTGCCCAGATACCATTTTTTCTAAAACTCAAATTGCTAAGAAAATTAAATACTCATTACCAGTCCGGTAATTGCAGCCGACAGAAAACTTACCAAAGTTGAACCAAACAGCAGTTTCAGTCCAAAACGTGCGACAGTATTCCCCTGTTTTTCATTCAAACCTTTAATAGCACCAGCTACAATTCCTATGGATGAGAAGTTGGCAAAGGAAACCAGAAATACGGATAAGATACCTTTTGAACGCTCACTCAATTGCCCTGCAATTTCCTGTAAACTCTGCATTGCAACAAATTCATTAGAAACCAGTTTAGTCGCCATGATACTACCTACTTTCAGTGCTTCATCACTGGGGATGCCAATGATCCAGGCAAATGGATAGAAAACATATCCCAGACATTCCTGAAAAGAAATACCAAATGCCATATCAAAAACAGCATTGATACCCGCAATCAAGGCAATAAAGCCGATCAGCATGGCCGCTACAATCAAAGCGACTTTAAAACCAGCCAGAATGTACTCGCCCAGCATTTCAAAGAAACTTTGTCCTTCATGCAGATTGTTCATATGGATATCCCCTTCACTTTCAACAGAGTAAGGGTTGATAAGAGACAAAACGATAAAGGTACTGAACATGTTAAGTATCAAGGCTGCTACCACATATTTTGCATCCAGCATTGTCATGTAAGCACCTACGATAGACATGGATACTGTAGACATCGCGGTTGCCGCCATTGTGTACATCCGACGTTCAGACATTTTGTTCAATACATCTTTATAAGCGATAAAATTCTCTGATTGCCCCAGAATCAATGAGCTAACCGCATTGAACGATTCCAGTTTTCCCATACCATTAACTTTGGACAACACAGTACCAATTGCACGAATGATAATTGGCAGAATTTTTATATGTTGCAGGATACCGATCAAAGCAGAGATAAAGATGATAGGACAAAGTACATTTAGGAAGAAAAATGCCAGATTTGCTTCGATCATACCACCAAAAACAAAACTAGTACCTTTCGCAGCATAAGACAGCAGGTGGACAAACAAACTGTCAAACCCTTTGACGATCCCTAATCCAGCATTAGAATTAAGGAAAAACCACGCCAGAACAAGTTCAATAGCAATTAACTGAATAATATACCGAATTCGAATATCTTTCCGGTTATTACTCGCAAAAATCGCCAAGCCGCCAATGACCGCTAAAGCGAGAACAAAATGAAAAATATGAGACATAAAAGAACTCCAAACATGACGAGATGCAAATTTAAAATCGCATTTTTGCAACATACGATAATAAATAGTGATAACTATCACATTAATTGACTATATAGCGGCAACAAAATCCTATTTAGCAAACTTGATCACACTTTAAGCCGGAACGTGGCTACTAAATATGCAAAAATATCTTATTTAAAAGGCACTATTAAGGTTTATGATCAAAAACCCCAATTCACTCTTTCCTGAATATTTTCTTTTCACCCAATGAATTTCAAGTTGCGTCGCGGCGGCAAGAAAACGAATTTGTCCAGCCGAAGGCTGGCTTCCGGTGAGAGGAAGGAGCCTCTCATTAATCCCCGGTAGCATAGAAAACTATGTGACCGGGGGGGTGTAGTTGTAAAAAAGTAGTTGTAAAAAATAGAGTAGCGCAGCCAACAAAGATGAAAGGTATGTTTATTATTATTCATCTAAAAGACGAAGCATTTCTTCTTCGTCAATCACAGTTATGCCTAATTCTGTTGCTTTGACTAATTTAGATCCTGCGGCCTCACCCGCAATCACCAAATCTGTTTTCTTGGAAACACTGCCCGTGACTTTTGCACCCAACGCAACTAATTTATCTTTTGCCTCATCCCGGGATAAACGGCTTAATGAGCCAGTCAAAACTACGGTCTTACCCGTAAATGGGCTATTGATTTCTTCTGGTTGCGGTACTTCCGCTGTTTCCCAACAAATACCAATATTATTGACGAGATCATCAATTACTGCCTGGTTATGTGGTTCATTAAAGAAATTAACTACATGGCTGGCAACCACACCACCTACATCTTGTACAGCAATTAATGCTTCCGTATCCGCTGCACGCAATTTTTCCAATGTGCCAAAATGTGCAACTAAATTAACCGCGGTTGCTTCTCCAACTTCACGAATGCCTAAAGAATAGATGAAACGGGCAAATGTGGTTTTCTTGGATTTTTCCAGAGCATTAACTACATTTTGAGCCGATTTTGGCCCCATTCGTTCAAGGCCGGTTAGTTTCCCCGCGGTTAAACGGAAAAGATCGGCTGGTGTTTTGACATATTCCTTATCAACCAATTGTTCAATAATTTTCTCTCCCATCCCATCCACATCCATCGCACGACGGGAAACAAAGTGTCTCAGCGCTTCTTTACGTTGTGCCCCACAAAATAAACCACCTGTGCAACGCGCTACAGCCTCGCCTTCAATACGTTCGATATCAGAACCACAAACAGGACAATGCTGTGGGAAAGCTATTTCCTGGCTTTCTGTTGGTCTTTGTTCCTTCACCACACCAACAACTTGCGGAATAACATCACCTGCCCGGCGAATAATGACAGTATCTCCTATACGCAGCCCCAGACGTTCAATTTCATCTGCATTGTGTAATGTAGCGTTACTGACCGTTACACCTGCAATCTGTACTGGCTCCAGACGTGCAACTGGTGTAATCGCACCTGTACGCCCTACCTGAAATTCGACATCACGTACAACAGTTATCTGTTCTTGTGCAGGAAACTTAAATGCGGTTGCCCAACGCGGAGCTCTGGCCACAAATCCCAATGTTTCCTGTAACTCAAGGGAATCGACTTTAACAACAACACCATCAATGTCGAAACCCAGAATCGGGCGCTGTTGTTCTACCTCGTGGTAAAAATCCAATACTTGTTGGGTTCCCTGACATAATTTCACTTTGTCGCTAACTGGCAGCCCCCATTGTTTGAATTGCATCAGCCGCTCGTAGTGGCTTACTGGCAATTCTCCACCTTCAATCACACCAATACCATAGCAATAAAAAGTCAGTGGACGCTTGGCTGTAATACGTGGGTCGAGCTGGCGCAGTGATCCTGCGGCTGCATTACGAGGGTTAGCAAACACTTTATTACCTGTACGGCGCGCTTCTTCATTGAGTTTTTCAAAACCTACTTGTTTCATAAAGACTTCACCACGAATCTCAACACGAGCAGGAATGTTGTCTCCTTTCAAACGCAGAGGAATCGCGCGAATTGTACGAATGTTGGCGGTAATATTTTCTCCTGTCGTACCATCTCCACGAGTCGCAGCCTGCACTAATTCGCCATTTTCATACAACAGGCTGACAGCCAGACCATCGAGTTTAAGTTCACAACAGAATACCAATTCCCGATTGTCTTTCAGACGATCACGAACACGTTTATCAAACGCCAGATAACTTTCTTCGTCGAATACATTATCCAGAGATAACATCGGAATTTCGTGACGAACTTGCTCAAATGCGGTTAATGGCGCGGCCCCGACCCGTTGGGTAGGAGAATCTGCTGTAACTAGTTCTGGATGCTGTTCTTCCAATGATTTCAACTCACGCATTAAGCGATCATATTCCACATCAGGGATCTCTGGCGCATCCATAACATGATACAAATACTCATGATGGCGCAATGTTGTTCTTAGTTCGTTGATTGTTTGAATAATATTTTTCATGACTTCTCACCAGAGATGAAAAAACCCCCGACTAGGCGGGGGCTTAATACTAAAAAGAGGATTTATTCTTGGACACTGAGCGTATCACGAATACGTGCCTTATAAGTTTCGATCATTTGCGGTGTAAGCATTTTACGCTCAGCATCTAACACCACACCACCCACATCAGAAGCAATACGCTGTGCTGCCTGCAACATCAATTTGAAATTCTGATTAGAATCGCCATATGAAGGTACGAGCATAAACATTGAGATCCCCGGAGTGCTGAAATCTACCATACGTTCTGGATCAAATGACCCCGGCTTAACCATATTAGCCAAACTGAACAGTACCGCACCACTACCCGATGGGTTTAAGTGACGATGGAAGATATTCATATCACCAAACCGGAAACCTGATTGCAAAATGCTCTGAAGCAATACTTCGCCATTTAGTTCCTGACCATGATGAGCAGCTACATGTAATACCAACACAGTCTCTTTTTTAGTTTGCTCAGTTTTAACTTTCGTTGCATTTTCCAACTTCGACTGCTCTTGAACAGCTTCCGTTTCCGCACCTTCTGCACCATTTTTCTCAACAGATTCAAACAGGCCAAGTTGTGATTCTTTCTGACTTTCGTCAATCGCTTTCACCTTTGCCACAGATGTTTCAGGTTGCTGCTTTGAAAGTAAAGGATCAACTCCATCATCAGATATGACTTCTGATAAATCAGGTGCATCGCGCTCAATAATCGGCTCTTCACGATGTTCATGACGAGACTTAACTGGCTCTTGAACACGTGATTTTGACGAATTATTAAACAGCTCATCGCCATCATTATCCTCTAACCCTTCCCGACGCTCCTGTTTATGAGGTTTCACTGGGCGATCACGAAAGAGTGACGAACGCTCTTTACGGCTGGTCCACAACCCATGTAATAGCAAAGCTATTATGGCTATCGCACCAACAACGATTAATATCAGACGCAAATCCTGCATCATTGCTATCTCTGTTGTTTAAATTAATTGCCACCACGGCGGAATATTCTTTAGATAAGAGTATTTGTCAAATAGCACAAGTGCAAGCCTCTACAGACTTTTCTTATCATAAAGAGAGGTATCTCCTGTTTTTTCGAGTGTTTTTCACACACAAAACTACTGGTCAGTGGAAAATCCTGCCTATATCATACCGTCTCAATCCTCTAAGAGAGAATAAGAAAATATGACGAATTCGAAAAAATTGCCAAAACATTTAGGCGGATTTCATTATATTGTACAAGGTTGGCATTTAATAACCCGCCCTGGCATCAAGAGATTCGTTTTATTGCCTCTACTGGCTAATATCTTACTATTCGGCAGCGCTTTCTGGTGGTTATACCAAAGGCTGGAGGGCTGGATACAATGGGTGCTCAATAAAATACCAGATTGGATGCAATGGCTCAGTTATTTGTTGTGGCCACTGGCTGTTATTTCTGTGCTACTGATTTTTACCTACTTTTTCAGTATATTGGCGAATTTTATTGCTTCTCCGTTTAATGGATTATTAGCAGAAAAATTAGAATCTCAGTTGACGGGTATTTCTGCGCCAGACACGGGTGTTTTTGACCTAATAAAAGATACGCCCCGTATTCTGCAACGTGAAATAGTCAAAATTCTCTACTACATTCCTCGCGCTATCGCCCTTTTATTGTTGTACTTTATTCCGGGGATCGGACAGACTGTGGCTCCGGTTATCTGGTTTATTTTCAGTGCATGGATGCTGGCTATCCAATACTGTGATTACCCGTTTGATAACCATAAAGTCAGCTTTGCCAATATGCGTAATACCCTACGTCAAGACAAAATTGACAATCTCCAGTTTGGGGCCGCAGTCAGTGTATTAACCATGATCCCGATCATTAATCTGTTTATTATGCCTGTTGCCGTTTGTGGTGCTACCGCTATGTGGGTTGACCGTTATCACGCACAACATGTTATGAATAACCATTCTTCTCATCAATAATTTATTAATATAAAAATAAACTGGAATAACGAAATAGAATGAAAATACAGGGGAGTAATACAATAAATTGCTAAATATTCTTTTATATAATAAGAATAGATTTAAACCTTATTTCCATTAATAAGATGTTCGCGTATGGTTAATTAATTAGAAGTTAAGAGTATCTTAGGGGCAATCGGACAATGAGCAAAATTTATGAAGATAATTCGTTAACCATCGGTCACACTCCACTTGTACGCTTAAAAAATTTCGGGAATGGCCGCATTCTGGCAAAAGTAGAGTCTCGTAACCCAAGTTTCAGTGTGAAATGCCGTATCGGCGCCAACATGATTTGGGATGCAGAGAAGCGTGGCATTCTAACAAAAGGCAAAGAGCTTATCGAACCAACCAGTGGTAATACAGGTATTGCACTTGCCTATGTCGCAGCAGCCCGCGGCTATAAGCTGACATTAACGATGCCGGAAACCATGAGCTTAGAACGTCGTAAGCTGCTAAGAGCATTGGGGGCTAACTTAGTGTTGACCGAAGGGGCTAAAGGCATGAAAGGGGCTATCGATAAAGCGAATGAGATCCATGACAATGCGCCGGAGCGTTATGTTCTGCTGCAACAGTTCAGTAACCCGGCAAACCCTGAAATTCACGAAAAAACCACCGGGCCAGAAATTTGGGAAGATACCGATGGTGATGTCGATGTTTTCGTCGCTGGCGTAGGTACAGGAGGCACGATTACAGGAGTTGCCCGTTATCTGAAAAATACGCAGGGCAAACAGGTAACTATTGTTGCCGTAGAGCCGGAAGATTCGCCTGTGATCAGCCAAAAACTTGCTGGCGAAGAACTTAAACCAGGCCCACACAAAATTCAGGGGATAGGTGCAGGTTTTATCCCTGATAACCTGGATTTAACATTAGTTGACCGTGTGTTTAAAATCAGCAATGAGGAAGCAATTAAAGTTGCACGCGAACTCACTGAAAAAGAAGGAATTCTTTCTGGTATATCTTCAGGTGCTGCCGTTGCCGCTGCCATCAAATTATCTCAAGAAGATGAATACAAGGATAAAAATATTGTTGTCATCCTACCTTCTTCTGCTGAGCGTTACCTGAGCACAGCACTATTTGCTGATTTGGTCACTGACTAATTTATCACCTCATTATTTTTTCAATTTTATTGATAAAAAAGCACCACGAGGGTGCTTTTTTGTGCATCAGATCAAAGTTTAAAACTTTCCTAGATGATTTATTCAAGTAGCTTTAGTATTTAACCAGTAATTATTTTGATGCACGAAATTAATCGCAGACAACCACAAAGAATTCTGTTCGGTTCAACTCATATTCGGTTGGCGTGTGTTAACATTCAATCAACAATTGAATGGCATCAAGTTTGTTAATTTTTTGATAATGATTTAATACACTTTAACCCAATAAATTTCGAGTTGTATCAAGGTCGTAAATGAATGCGACCAACAACAAAGAAACAACTTGAAAGAAAAAGGTATATATCATTATCGGTTTAACGGTTGTACAAGTCAGAAATAATCCGGCTAAACTCGCTTTAGCATTCTCTTGGCTTATCAACAAAAATTTAAGTTATTGAGGAAATACTATGTTCCAGCAAGAAGTTACTATTACTGCACCAAATGGCCTTCACACCCGCCCTGCTGCACAGTTCGTCAAAGAAGCAAAAGGTTTTTCTTCCGATATCACTCTTACTTCCGGCGGCAAATCAGCCAGTGCGAAAAGTCTGTTTAAGTTGCAAACTCTGGGACTGACTCAAGGAACTGTTGTAACAATCTCTGCTGAAGGTGAAGATGAACAACAAGCTGTTGAACATTTAGTTAAGCTGATGGGTGAATTGGAATAATCATCTGCTTGTAAAGCCAGTCTATTTCATATCATTCCAGTTCTATCCCCAGAAAAATAAAATCTGGGGATATTTAGAGCCTGCCCTCTAAAGGCGCAATGAAGAAATATAATCACCCGCAGTTAAGGTCATATAATATGATTTCAGGCATCTTAGTATCACCAGGTATTGCTTTCGGTAAAGCATTATTACTGAAAGAAGATCCCATTATTATCAATCACAAAAAAATCATTCCTGAACAAGTCGAACAAGAGATCTCACGCTTTAAACAAGGGCGCGACAAAGCCTCTGCTCAATTAGAAGTCATTAGAAATACAGCAGAAAAAAATTTGGGGGCAGAAAAAGCTGAAATCTTCGAAGGCCACATTATGTTGCTGGAAGATGAAGAACTGGAACAGGAAATCATTACCCTGATCAAGAAAAATCTGACTACAGCAGATGCCGCTGTTTATTCAGTGATCGAAGATCAGGCCAAAGCACTGGAAGAGCTGGATGATGAATATTTGAAAGAGCGTGCTGCCGATGTTCGTGATATCGGTAAACGCCTGCTGAAAAATATTCTGGATATGCCGATTATTGACTTAGGCTCGATCACAGAAGAAGTTATTCTGGTTGCCAATGATTTAACACCTTCAGAAACCGCACAACTTAATCTGGATAAAGTGCTAGGTTTTATTACTGACTTAGGTGGGCGCACATCTCATACCTCAATCATGGCACGCTCGTTGGAATTACCCGCAATTGTAGGAACAACTAACGCTACGACCCAAATAAAAAATGGTAATTACCTTATCTTAGATGCTGTCAATAATCACATCTACGTAGATCCATCTGACACCGAAATTGAACAACTAAAAAAAACCAAAAGTGAATATCTGTCAGAAAAAGCAGAGCTGGCAAAACTGAAAGATCTGCCTGCTATCACGCTGGATGGTCATCAAGTCGAAGTTTGCGCCAATATTGGTACAGTTCGCGATACTAAAGGAGCAGAGCGCAACGGTGCAGAAGGTGTAGGTTTATACCGCACTGAATTCTTGTTTATGGATCGAGATTCTCTGCCGACGGAAGAAGAGCAGTTTGAAGCCTATAAAGCAGTCGCAGAAACCGTTGGTAATCAGGCGGTTATTATCCGCACTATGGATATCGGTGGTGATAAAGATCTGCCTTACATGAATTTGCCCAAAGAAGAGAACCCATTCCTTGGCTGGCGTGCAATCCGAATTTGCCTTGATCGTAAAGAAATCTTACATTCTCAATTGCGTGCTATCCTGCGAGCTTCTGCGTTTGGTAAACTCCGCATCATGTTCCCTATGATTATTTCCGTTGAAGAAATCCGGGAGCTGAAAGCAGAACTGATATTGCTCAAAGATCGGTTACGCAATGAAAATAAGGCGTTTGATGAATCGATTGAAGTCGGCATCATGGTAGAAACGCCTGCTGCTGCAACCATTGCTAAACATCTTGCAAAAGAAGTTGACTTTTTTAGTATTGGGACAAACGATCTAACTCAGTATACTCTTGCGGTAGACCGTGGTAATGAACTGATCTCTCATCTTTATAACCCAATGTCACCAGCAGTGTTGAGTCTTATCAAACAGGTTATTGACGCCTCACACGCAGAAGGTAAATGGACGGGCATGTGTGGTGAGCTGGCTGGAGATGAACGCGCTACACTATTGCTCTTAGGCATGGGATTGGATGAATTCAGTATGAGTGCAATATCAATTCCACGTATTAAGAAAATCATCCGTAATGCAAATTACGATGATGCAAAAGCACTGGCAGAGCAAGCGTTGGCTCAGCCAACTGCACAGGAATTGATGGAGTTGGTTGACACGTTCATCAGAGAAAAAACGCTCTGCTAAGTATGTTAACCAAAATAGCACGTTAGCCAGAACACGGTCCCATTAAAACAATTAGGAGAAGATTTATGGGTCTGCTTGATAAACTGAAATCTTTGGTTTCAGATGATAAAAAAAATAGCGGCAGTATTGAAATTATCGCCCCGTTATCAGGTGAGATAGTTAATATCGAAGATGTTCCAGATGTTGTTTTTGCTGAAAAAATTGTAGGTGATGGTATCGCCATTAAACCTACAGGCAATAAGATTGTCTCTCCTGTTGATGGCACCATTGGTAAAATCTTCGAAACTAATCACGCTTTTTCTATCGAATCCGATAGTGGGATAGAACTGTTCGTTCATTTCGGTATTGATACCGTTGAACTGAAAGGCGAGGGTTTTAAACGTATTGCCGAAGAAGGTCAACGTGTGCAAAAAGGTGATCTGGTTTTAGAATTTGATTTGGCATTTCTGGAGGAAAGAGCTAAATCAACCTTAACTCCTGTTGTTATTTCTAATATGGATGAAATCAAAGAGTTATCTAAAGTGAATGGCTCTGTGATTGTCGGTGAATCTGTCATCATGCGCATCAAAAAGTAACAATGCCATTGATGAGTTATATGTGAATCGCCTCTGTTTTATCGGGTTAAGCAATAACGATATCTGATAAAACAGGGCGATTTCCGTTTGCTTCAAAATCTCCAACCACTAATCCACAATGCTGACGCAATATATTGAATAGCGACAGTGGTTGCCATGAATAACATCATTTCTGGTTTAATGGTTTTTCCAATACTGCGGTATTTGTTGCACAATCTGCTAGTTGTTCAGTACAGGCCGCCTCCAATACTGCACCTAGTGCTGTCAAAGTCAGCAATTTCTTGATTTCTAGTTTAACGCCTCTTTTCGCTAATAATGCGACAAGGCGAATTGCTTTGATCGAATCTCCGCCTTGTGCAAGAAATGAAGCCGTCAGATCCACAGACTGAGGCCAAATTGGCCTGAGAAATTCCTCATTCAGCCATAAAGGCAGATTATAATTTTTGGCCTGTTGCTGCGTTTTTTTATCGGCTGCCTGCTTATCAGTTAAGGCACAATGTGTAACATCAATAAATGACCTGCGGTAAGTTTCAGCAGCGGAGGTAAGCAACGCTATATCAACCTTACCGTTACTGTTTATTGGCCAGGGTTGCACAGTACAATACAGATTCGGCAACCAGGATTCAGTTATTTTTTCTTTTAATTTATTTTGGAATTGCTGACTTTCATGCGGAATTGGTTGGTTACTGCATAAGGCAATCGTTTCATAACCCGTTATGCCTCCGGTTTCATCAATGACTAATTTCAATGCCTTCAACTGCCGATTATGATCCTTTGATTGACCAAGCTGTACCAGCACATCTTCCACGGCTTTTTCAATTTCCACCGGATGGATACGATGACCACGTACTTTAAATTCATCATCAATACGTCCGAGACAATGGAATATACCCTGTTCATCCTGCAACCCTAAATCCCCTGTACGATACCAACGGCATTGTTTATCCGCACTGAACACAAATTTTGCTTCTGTCTGGACACTATCGTTCAGATAGCCATCTGCCAGTACAGGCCCACTAATCCAGATTTCCCCATGAAAACCACGGGGCATAATTTGGCCCCAGCTATCCCTGATCGATATTTCTGCTTTACCCAATGCTGTACCAATCGGCGTAATAAGAGCAGACGTGTTTTTTTCTCCCTCAATACTTTTAGTGATATTGTTTTTCGAATAAATACCGTTTACTGAATAAATACAGCAACCAACTGTAGCCTCCGTTGGCCCGTATTCATTAATAATCTCACTGCCTGACGGTAAACAATCCAAAGCTTTGTTCACCAGTGAAGCTGGCAGGTTTTCACCGCCTACAATAAAAGTCAGCGAGTGTTGTCTGGTAGATCCGATGCCATGTTCGATCAACAAAGACAGATGGGATGGTGTGCATTTAACACCTGTCAGGGATTCATCAGCGAGCAGAGTACGTAACAATGCAGGATTATCACGAATATCTTGTTCATGAGGTTGGATAAATCCCCCTGACAAAATGGGCACTAAGATAGCGGTTTGCGTCAGGTCAAACCCAAAGGAAGTAAACAGAGGCGTGTTAAATGGAATTTCAGCAGCATATGCTGCTTTCGCTGCCAGCACATAGTTAGCCAATGCAACAGAAGAAATGGCAACGCCTTTCGGTTCTCCTGTTGAACCGGAGGTATATAGAATATAAGCTGGGTTACAAGATGTATGCTGAACTTCAGAATACGATGTCGAAGAATACAACGTCGAAGCAATCTGTTCCTGAACAATCCCTTTCTGAGTACTGTCTTCCTTATATAAAGAAACCCGCAACAAAGGTAAACTCAGTGTTTCAGCTAAGTTTTGCTCAGCTTCGGTGTAAATACACAAAGAAGCCCCGGAATTACGAATGATGGTTAATAATCTTTCTGTTGGAGTTGTCGTAGGGCAAACAGGCACAACCGTCACGTTTTTAATCAGACATGCCAGATAAGCCAGTACTGTTTCAGGGGTACGCCTGCCCAGAATGAGTACAGGTTTATTCTCAGTATACATATCATGCAATCGCATACTGAAACGGTGCATCCATTGTAATCCCTCATGGTAAGTAAACGCACTATTTTCCCCACTTAGCCTAAATAAAACGTTGTTTGTATGACATTCAAATGCTTTAAGTAAATGAACACCTATTGGTTCCGCCGAACATTTGTCAGAGGTATGATGCTCTTTCGGATGATGATCGGTATGTTCTTGTGCTATAACCTCAACCGCAATATCTACTGCATAATGAAGCACAGTTTGCAGAAAAGCATGGCATTGTTCGGATGACCATATTCTGCGGAAATCAGCTTCAATCGCTAAATAACCATCTGCAAAGCGGTCATGAAGATGGATGGAAGCAAACAGAGATTCGACGGCCTGGCGGTGTTCAATTATTGTTTCTGTATAACTGCTGGTTTTCTGAAATTTACCTGTTTGGTAGGAAACACCAAAAGCGGGAATAATCCGTTTCCAATCCGGTGAGGCTAATTCTCCCCAACGGGTCGCGGGCGCATAACGTGAATGGATAAGTGCTTTTTGCAAATGTTTTTGTAGGATCTGGTAGCAATCTGCTGCTGTCTGCCCATCCTGACGAAACACAGGCACCAGGATAGGAGCCACTCCCATTGAGATAGTCTGTTTCTCTTCCCTGCTCCAACGATTACCAATAGGTGCCTGTAATAACACACAATTGCTGTCTTCAATCACCATTTGCGTATAAGCAACCGCAGTGAAAAACAACCTGAAAATAGAACCACCACTGTTTTTAAATCGGAGTAATATTTCATTTTGCGATTGGGCCACAGTTGCTTTTATACGCATGGAGCGTGGCTCCAGCCCACGATAATCACCTATCGGATAACGGCGAGATATTTTTCGAACATCTATTGACGAAGTTTTTCCAAAAAGCCCCTGCCAATACGCGGCATCTCTTTCAATACGCCGGGAATGCTCATAATTTTGCTCTTCCTCAGCATTGGTGGAGAATAAAAAGGATTCAGTTTGTCCGATTATTGAATCCGGGTTTTCTTGTTCCAATTCATTGATCAGACAACTCTGCAACATAGCCACACCTATCCCATCCAGCGCAGCGTGATGGGCTTTCAAAAACCAACCTGATTGATCAGGCTGAAAACGTACAGCAAAGATCTTTACTGGTGTGAGTGATAAATCCTCTTCCATCAATAATTGGCGCTCTACCCAAGATTCAAACGCTTCCTTAGGATTGGGATATTTACTGAAATCGGCTTTCTCTACTTCTGCCTGGGGACTATCGTGCCGAATACCGAACCATTCCATTTCTGTTGCGTCGGTTGCTGTTTGTTGTCCATGCAATGCTTTATTAATAAATCCGATGCGAAAAACATCTTGCGTATTGCGGATGTGTTCAGCAGCACACGCAATCCGATGCAGTGAAATTTCTCCCCGTAAACGAGTAAGCCCGCCAAAATAAAATTGATACCCGGAGAGGTTATACATCTCCATTTTGAAAATAGCCTGTTGTGACCGGGCCAATCTAAAAATTGATCGATGATTCATGATGTGACCCCTCGTTTTGATTAAAAAAAAGAGTTCGCATATTTTGGGCGATCGCTTTCCGTTCAAGTGATACAAAACGATCAAACATTTGTTATCACCTTTCTGTCTAAGAAATTACAGACAGCTTCAATACTGGAAAAAATTGGCATTATCAAGATAATCAATTTCGACTTTAATTTTGAAAATATTAACGTTATCCCCCAGATCTTGCTTACCCGAAAATTTACAGCGATATTCAGATAATAACTTCTTACGTTCAGATACATTCATCACGACTTCCCTTTGTAAGCTTCACTTCATTAGTCTTTGGTTCGTAATATTTATCTGGATGATTTACGTAATGGGTTAATTTTCAGGTTAAATATAAAATTTATAGCTACCGCACGGGAATGTAATCACCCCCAATAATAAAAAACCAGAATATACATCTAATAAAGCAGACAGTTAAAAGCAGGTTAATAATAATGAACCTCTTTTTCCATAATATAAAATATTAATTAAATCATTATTAATAAGAAGGTAATAGTTGAACACTAAAAAATCTATTTAAACGTGTTTTTTGGCAACACAAAAATTAATAAGAGCAATTAATATCGTTATGCATCCAATCATTTTAAAGTACAATTAATCAGCATTATCGCATTAATAAAAACTCACTTACATTCTCACTCTTCTTGATAAGAGGTTATTGATGGGGCGTGGAAAATGTTCAACTGATTTAAAGCTGTAGCATGACCCACAAAACTACAGCTTGAGTATAAAAAAAGATAGATGAAGAAGATAAAGGATGAAAAGAGAGCTAACTAAATACCCCGGTAGACAAATACCTGTCTCCACGATCACAAATGATCGCAACAATAACTGCACCTGGATTTTCAGCCGCAATACGCAGTGCTCCAGAAACAGCACCTCCAGAGCTAACACCACAAAAAATCCCTTCTTTCTGGGCCAGTAATCGCATCATTGCTTCTGCTTCTTGTTGCGTAATATCTAAGATTTTATCCACCAGATATTTCTGATAAATACCCGGCATATAAGCAGGGGACCAACGGCGGATACCGGGAATATGACTGTTTTCTGTTGGCTGTAGCCCCGTCGTCTGTACCTTATTTGATTGAGATTTCAGATAGCGGCTCACACCTGTAATTGTGCCGGTTGTTCCCATACTGGAAACAAAATGGGTAATACGCCCCTGTGTTTGCTGCCAAATTTCCGGTCCTGTTGTCTTAAAATGCGCCAGTGTATTATCAGGATTATTAAACTGATCAAGAACTTTTCCTTCACCATTCAGTTCCATTTGTTGCGCCAAATCCCGTGCACCTTCCATTCCCAACGCTTGGCTGACCAGAATCAGTTCAGCGCCGTAAGCTTGCATAGACGCCTGACGTTCAAGGCTCATATTTTCAGGCATCAGCAACTTAAGCCGATAACCCTTTACCGCAGCAATCATCGCCAACGCAATGCCTGTGTTGCCGCTCGTTGCTTCAATAAGCACATCTCCCGGTGAGATTTCTCCCCGTAATTCCGCCTGCTGGATCATTGAGAGTGCTGCTCTGTCTTTTACAGAGCCAGCAGGATTGTTGCCTTCCAGTTTTACCCAAATCTCCGCATCTACTCCTTCAGTAATTCGTTGTAATTTAACCAACGGGGTATTACCGATAAATTTTTCTAAGCTTGCCACAGCACTACCTGAATCATATGAGAATAAACAACAGAATAATCGTATTCAGAAAACTGTCGCAAGCTCTTAAGCAAAAAAACCCCTGTATCCTTCAAGACAACAGGGGAAACCCAGGGTGTGCGAGTAATGAAAAAATCAGGCGGACTCAGCAAGTTTCAGTACCTTTAATGATGAATTACCTTCATACAAACGGGCATTCTTTCCACCAATAAAATATTGACTTCCTCTCGCCGGAATCAAAGAATTATCCGGCCAGACAACCGACAAACTCTCTTCCCCCCACCCTATAGGCTGAACAGATAACAGGGAAAAATGTCCTCGTGGACTCACTTCCACAATCTTAACCGGCAAAGGGCAAGATGACGTTTGTTGTGTACTTAGATGCATTTCCCACGGACGAAAGAAAACATCAACATTCCCTTGATGTAATGGCATCACCTCCAATGGGAAAATTTTTCCTCCAACCCATAACTGTGAGCCTTTGATCTCACCATGTAACTGATTCACTTCGCCCATAAATTCCAGTACAAAACGGCTTTCCGGTTCTTTCCATATTTGCGGTGGAGTGCCAACCTGCTCTATCGCACCTTGATTCATCACCACAACCCGATCCGCCACTTCCATTGCTTCTTCCTGATCATGAGTGACAAATACGCCGGTAAATTTTAATTCTTCATGCAGCTCACGTAACCAACGACGCAATTCCATCCGAACCTGAGCATCCAAAGCACCGAAAGGCTCATCTAATAAGAGAATTTGTGGCTCAACAGCCAATGCCCTAGCTAAAGCCACTCGCTGTTTTTGACCACCAGAAAGTTGTGATGGATAACGTTTTGCAAGATGAGATAACTGAACCATATCGAGTAAAGACATTACCTTACTGCGAAGTGTCTCGCCACTGGGACGCTGACGGCGGGGAAGAACCGTCAGACCAAAAGCAACATTATCAAATACGCTCATATGACGAAACAGGGCATAATGCTGAAAAACAAAACCCACCCGCCGATCTTTTGCATGTACCAGGCTGACATCCTGACCATGAAACTTCAACTGCCCTGCACTTTGCTGCTCAAGCCCTGCAATGATCCTCAACAATGTCGTCTTACCGGAGCCTGACGGGCCAAGCAGAGCAATCATTTCACCGGATTCAATATCCAGAGAAATATTATGCAGTATTTGAACCCGACCAAAAGATTTACTGATTTTGCTGATTTCAATACTCATATTCTGCCATTGACCTCCACTTATGACTCCCATTTACTGACGGCTTAAACGCCACTGCAAAGCACTTTTGACAATCAGCGTAATAATCGCCATTACTGCCAATAAAGCCGCCGCCACAAATGCACCAACCGTGTTGTAATCCTGATACAGCAGTTCAACCTGCAAAGGCAATGTGTAGGTTTCTCCTCTGATCGCACCCGATACCACAGACACAGCCCCGAATTCACCAATTGCTCGCGCATTAGTCAAAACAATGCCATACAGCAACGCCCAGCGAATATTCGGCAATGTCACACGCCAGAACATCTTCCAGCCAGAAGCCCCCAATAATATTGCGGCTTCATCTTCCTGATTACCCTGACTCAACATCACCGGCACCAATTCACGGACAACAAACGGGCACGTCACAAATACCGTAACCAATACCATACCCGTCCATGAAAACATTAACTGGATGTCATAAGTCCCAAGCCATTCACCCATCCAGCCATTAGAACCGTAAAACAGCAGATAAAGTAATCCCGCTACAACAGGGGAAACTGCAAACGGAATATCGATTAATGTCAGTAATAATTGCCTGCCGGGAAACTGGAACCGGGTTACCAGCCACGCTGTTACCACACCAAAAACCAGATTGATGGGTACTGTGATCAATGCAATCAATACGGTTAACCAGATGGCATGGAGCATATCGGGATCAATAAGATTCAGTGAGAGGATATCGAGCCCTTGTGAAAAAGCGGTCAGAAAAATCCACGCTATCGGAATTACCAATAACAAGGCAGAAACAATTATCCCCGTACTAATCAATACCCATTTACCCCAATTTATTGAGGAGCGCGGCATCAGTGTATATCCGAAAAATTCAGCCATTAATGCCCTCCGATCCGTTTACCAAAGCGGCTTTGCAATAAATTGACGCTAAATAGCAACAGCAGTGATACTGCCAGGATCATTGAAGCAATCGCACTGGCTGCCGGATAATCAAATTCTTGCAATCGTACAAAGATCATCAGAGAAACCACCTCAGTTTGCCACGCGATGTTGCCTGCAATAAAAATGACCGCACCAAATTCCCCCAGACTTCGCGTGAAAGAAAGTACCGTGCCTGCTATCAATGCAGGTGAGAGTTCCGGCAAAATCACTTGCCTGAACGTCTGCCAGCGACTTGCTCCTAATGTCTGGGCTGCTTCCTCATATTCCGGGCCTAATTCCTCGAGTACGGGTTGAACGGTACGGACAACGAAAGGCAGACTAGTGAATGCCATTGCAACCGCAATACCCAACCAGGTATTCGCGACCTTAATATCAAAATTACCAAGCCAGGAGCCATACCATCCGGTTGCAGAAAATAGTGTTGCCAGCGTTAACCCCGCAACTGCGGTTGGTAAAGCAAAGGGTAAATCTATCAACCCATCAAGCAGATTGCGTCCGGGAAAACGATAGCGGGTCAGTATCCAGGCCATTAACATGCCAAAAACCATATTGAACAGACTGGCAATTGCAGCAGCCAACAAAGTGACCTGATAGGCTGCAACAACCTGAGGATTTGCAATCACCTGCCAATATTCTGCCCAACTCATGCTGGAAAGTTGTATGACCAGAGCGCTCAATGGCAATAACAGGATCAGACAGGTATAAAAGAGGCTACAGCCCAAACTCAACCCAAATCCGGGTAATACACGTTTACTGGATGAAACAAACATGGCTCATGCCCTTCCATCAATGATTGAGCCAGCATACTGTCCAAGTTGACATAGGTTTTCACCCGAATGCTCCTGCAATACGACTATATCTGCATTGGCAATATAGGCGTTGAAATTCCCTATAAGGGATACAGTAAATAGTGATTCGGAAAACAATCTGCTCCATAGCTTTTTATTTACCACTGTCTTCATTCAACACCTTATCTGTCACACCATTTAACAACGATTGCTCCATACTGTATCCAGAATATTTATAACAGGATAGGTTACTGCCCTCTGTTTTATATACCGAATTTTTATGAGAAATGATGAAACGAGATAAGCTATAGAAAGCGCTCCTCTTTACAGCTCTCTTAGTTGCATAATGTTAAACAATCACTATCAGCAAAATTCTTCCCCACACTTTCTATTTTATATTTATCATTCAGCTTTCCAGATAATACGAGAGATTTTCCACGTTCTCAGTACATCATCTGAAGGCATTAACTCTTCTGGGCCATTCCATGATCCTGTAAATATATAACTGATATGCTGGCTTTGTGGTGCAACGCAAACAACTGCCGGTTGCATAGCTAAACTGCCGGAACGCTGACAAGCACCATAAGCTTTGTCATACAGTTCAGAAAAAGGTATTCCGATTTTTGTTCCCCAGACTGTTTTAATGTTTTCATCGAAGATATCAATATGATCTACCTTGCCATTATTCAAACCAGATAATTCAATTTTGACTTGATTACCTTCCATTCCCTGTACGATATTGACTAGTTTTCCATTCTGCATCTCCATGCCATTACGCAGGTGATACTTGCCTTCCAACCTCTGTTGAATCGCAGATAAATTCATATCTGTTTGCTGGTTGATCCCCCCTACACCTTGGTCAGATACCTCGAAGTGACTCGAAAACCAGTTTAAAGGTGATATGGAAGACCATGAAAATTCAGATGTTCCTGCACAAGCAGTCAATAATAATGAACCACTCATTAAGCCACTGATTGTCATAACTCTCTTTTTAAACAATAAACTAAATATAAAACTTCTTTTCATGACTTTTTTTTACCTTATTTTCTGGTCTGATTATTTAGCACAACTATATAAACATCATTGTGTAATTGTTTACAAACAGGTCGATATCATATCAAAACACAACTGAATTATAAAAAACATTGAAATCAATGGCAAAGATTCATGGTAGCCACAATGATTACGGTATTTGTAATTTTTTTAAATTCTACAACTATAACGGATGTTATGGTAATAGATACTATTGCAAAAACACCATGCTATCAGTTAGCTTCCCAGACTAATATCAACAAGGTACAGAAATATGTGAAAAACCCTTCCCATACAGTAATAAAAAATAAACAAATAGACTCACCCCACGTTTATTCCGCACAGAATTATTCCGTACAAAATTGTAGGGTACTCGAAAGTAAAAATGAATCACAGATTCACGATCACTATTATTTTTCAAAAGACAAAAATGGCGTTATTAATGTTAAAATTATTACTGTAACTGGACATCGTTCTTTCTTAATGTCAAAAGATCTCTTTATTACAAAAAATAAATACCAGAGGAAATTTCATCACTTAATAAAAAAAGCGGCCAGAAAACTAATACATTTTTTAAAAAGAGATTCATTTAAATAAATTTGGTTCATGGCCGAATGAAATAACTTTTCTCAGCCACTTACCTTTAACATTTAATCAATAATTAAACGTTTATTAAAAACAGTGTGCTCTTGTCCCCAATAATCATATTCCATTTTTTCACACATACAAATTGTTGCATCATTTTCCTCTGGAACCATGATTAAAATACTGGGGCAACCTCTCGCCAATAATTTCTTTTCAAGGCGGGAAACTAAAGCATTGGCAATTCCTCTGCCTCTAAATTCAGGATGAACACCCAAATAATAAGCATGACCACGGTGCCCGTCATACCCTCCCATCACTGTTCCAACGACCTCTCCTGCCACTTCAGCAACCAGAAATAAATCAGCACCATGAGTTAATTTACGCTCAATATCGAGTTCTGGATCATCGCCAGAATTAATCAAATCACAACGCTCCCAAAGTGTGATAACGGCTTCAAAATCTTCTTGACGAAATAGCCTAATTTCCATAGTTAGCCAGCCTGTTTAATAAGCAATTGGTTCAATGACAATAATCACTACTTTCATTTTGGAATCAATATGAAAATGCGTTCATTGATACTAACAGATATACTGCCTATCGTCATAAACTAACCAGAATGAAAGCAGAAATGAATATACCTAATATATCTCAAGTTAAGAATTTTTTTCTCTCATTACAGGATGAAATCTGTAAGCAACTTGAACACCTTGATGGTCATTCCCATTTTATGGAAGAGTGCTGGCAAAGGGAAGAAGGCGGTGGCGGTCGTAGTCGCGTCTTGAAATCAGGCAAAATTTTTGAACAAGCAGGTGTGAATTTTTCCCATGTAACAGGAGATTCTCTGCCTCCTTCAGCGACTGCTCACCGCCCTGAATTGGCTGGCCGTAACTATCAGGCCCTGGGAGTTTCTCTTGTCATTCATCCCCTGAACCCTTATGTTCCGACCAGCCACGCTAACGTACGCTTTTTCATGGCAGAAAAGGAAGGTGAAAAACCTATCTGGTGGTTCGGTGGCGGGTTTGATCTCACTCCTTATTATGGTTTTAAAGAAGATGTTATTCACTGGCATACTGTCGCCAAAACATTATGTCAGCCTTTTGGTGATGATATCTATCTTACATATAAAAAGTGGTGTGATGACTACTTCTTTATTAAACATCGTAATGAACCACGTGGTGTAGGTGGATTATTTTATGATGATCTGAATACTCCCGATTTTGATACTTGCTTTAATTTCACACAAGCTGTGGGTCATGGTTTCCTGGCTGCATATTCACCTATTGTCGAAAAAAGAAAGGATATCAGTTGGGGAGAACGTGAAAGACAGTTTCAGTTATATCGCCGTGGTCGTTACGTCGAATTCAATTTAGTTTGGGATAGAGGAACATTATTCGGTTTGCAAAGTGGTGGACGAACTGAATCTATACTTATGTCCATGCCTCCTCAGGTTCGCTGGGAATACAATTATTCTCCTGAACCACATTCTCCAGAAGCAGAGCTCTATTCATCATTTCTGATAAAAAAAGATTGGATATAATAAAACAGAATTATCCCCAGAAACATAAACAACTATGTCTCTGGGGTATTCATCACCATTCAAAAAATTTTTAATTAAATATCTAAATCTGATTTTCATATCAGTAGCCTAATAAATTTATTTATCATTTTTCATTAGCAATATCCTGCTATAAAACGTCAATATTTTCCCTAATGACTATCACTTCAATTATAGATAGTATGCAAATGGGCGCCCAAAAGAACAAATACAGCACTGACAAAATAGGGGAATATTATGAATACTTATGAAATTAATAGATACAGTTTAATCCCTCCATTTGTCTTAGAGCAAATCTCTGATAATTGTGATGAGTGTACAAATCAATATGTATTAAAAACATTAGATCATATTTACGATTTAATGAATATCACAGCTGTAGAAGATATTTTAAAGCAGGACTCTGATATTGATGAATCTGATGAAAAAATAAAACTGCATAGAATTATCTACGATGCAGAACAGGAAGAAGAATTCCCTGGAGGAAAATTAGCCCGCAGTGAAGGTATGCCTGAAAGTGAGGATATTGCTGTCAATGAGGCTTATGATTATCTTGGAAAAACTTATGAATTTTATAGCAAAATTTTTGGACGAAACTCACTTGATAACAAAGGGCTTAAGTTAGTCGCCACAGTGCATTATGGTAAACGTTACTTAAATGCCTTCTGGTCCAGAAAACAAATCGTTTTTGGTGACGGTGATGGGCAATATTTCAATCGCTTTACCTCAGCGATTGATGTTGTAGCACATGAATTAACTCATGGTATTATCCAGAATGAAGCCAATCTCCATTATGTTTATCAATCTGGTGCCTTGAATGAGTCCATTTCAGATGTGTTTGGCATCATGGTAAAACAGTATGCCAATAACCAAAAAGCCGATGAATCCGACTGGCTATTAGGAAAAGGACTACTGGGTCCCAAGTTCAATCCAGATAATAAACCTGATATCGCTTTACGTTCATTTATAAAACCAGGCTCAGCATTTTCTAAAGATAAGCAGGTTGGTCATATGGATGAATATGAAGAACTGCCGATTTCAATTGATAATGGAGGCATTCACATATATTCGGGTATCCCTAACAGGGCATTTTACTTGCTTGCAACTGCTCTGGGAGGTTATTCATGGGAACGGGCAGGTAAAATCTGGTATGAAACTTTATTGGATGACCGTTTATCTTCAGATGTTACGTTTGATGATTTTGCCACATTAACGATTGACAATGCAGAAAAGTTATTTGGTAAAAAAGTCTCCCTCATCACCAACAAGTGCTGGAATAAAGTAGGTGTACTTCTGCCAGAGAATGATTAATAAAGATATTAATATAATATTAAACAAGCATCTCTGAATTAATATCAATTTAATCATAAAATTAAAAAAAGGGCCTGTTTCGGCCCTTTTTTATATTTATAATTTAATAATTTTAGAAGAGAAAAAAATCACTTAGTTAGTAGAAAACCCCGTAAATTAGGCTAATAATTTAAATGGGGCCCCAAAAAATATACAACATTCAAAAAATAAATCGGGGTATTATTATGTGCAAAAATAAAACACACAGCATTATTCCTCCAACCCTATTTGAATATATTATTAAAATTTGTGATGAACAGGATAAGCCATCTCTCTTAAAAACTTTAGATCATACTTACAATCTGATAAATAATTATGCTGCAATAGATCATTTATCTTTAACATATAACCCTGGTTCTGATAAAAAATTGAACAGAACAATATACAATGCCGAAAACACAGATGTATACCCAGGCACCAAAATAGTTCGGGTTGAGGGCACTTCTGAAAGCAAAGATATATCCGTCAATGAAGCTTACGAACATCTCGGTAACACTTATAATTTTTATAAAGAAATTTTTGGTCGTGATTCAATTGATAATAAGGGACTCAAATTAGCTGCTACAGTACATTATCTAGAAGGCTATGCAAATGCATTTTGGGCAAATAACCAAATGGTTTTTGGTGATGGAATGAAATTGTATTTTAATCGTTTTACATCTTGTATTGATATCACAGCTCATGAATTAACACATGGTGTCACTCAATATGAAGCAGATCTCGATTATGCTTATCAATCTGGTGCACTTAATGAATCTATTTCAGATGTATTTGGTGTGATGGTAAAACAATTTACCAATAACCAGAAAGCCAATGAATCTGATTGGCTGGTAGGTCAGGGGATATTCGGGCCTAAAATGAATCCTCATAATGATCCCAATATTGCTTTACGTTCATTTAAACATCCGGGAAGTGCATATTCACACGATGATCAGATTGGGCACATGAATCAATACCAGGAACTTCCTTTGTCAAATGATAATGGTGGTGTTCATAAATATTCGGGTATTCCAAACAAAGCATTCTACTTACTGGCAGTTGAGCTCGGAGGGTATTCATGGGAGCGGGCAGGTAAAATCTGGTATGAGACACTAACAGACAGGCGATTATCTAATAAAGCAAATTTTAATGATTTCGCCAAATTAACCGTTGATAATGCATACAAACTCTTTGGCAAAAGCATTTCAAATCTTGTTACTGACGCATGGAATCAAGTAGGTGTTATTCGTTGACAATAAGAAAATAATATTTTTAACCTGAGGGTTAGGGAAAACCCTGCTTTTATCCCCATATATTTTATGCCTCTTATATCATCATGTTTTTCCATCACCTCTTTGCTGACTGAATTTATCTTCCTAGTCATTTTCTGATTTAGTTATATAAATTTTCTCAATAATATATCACAAGATATTTCATCCATTTGTCACACACACAACTTATAAAATGAGAGGATAAAAATTTACATTTTTGTTAGTGACTGATGTGGTTATTTTGGCTAATATTTAAGCTAGTAAAGATAGACCACAGACACCAGGCTAACAAACTAACAAGTTGGGTATATTATGTGTAATGTAACAAATCAACCCAGTATAATTCCTCCCCATTTACTGGAACATATTGCGAAAAGTTGTGATGAGAATGACAAAGAACATGTGCTAAAAACATTAGATCATGTTAAGAGTTTAATGAAACAATCAGCTACAAATCCTCCGTTACGAAAAAAAGATAGACTTCAAATTGATAAAGGGAAAAGTAATTAATCAGCTAACATTAAAAGAGCATAAACTAAGAAATAATAAGCTCAGATATTTATTATTGGTAACTTTCTAAAATAAAGAGCTATTTTCTAGCTCTTTATTTTATTAATGTTTATCTAATTATTTACCGCTTTTTCAAATGCTCCATCAAACGCTTACGCTTACGAAGCTGTGACGCAGTTAAAGTATTTTTCTTATCAGCATAAGGGTTAGCCCCTTCTTTAAATTGAATACGAATAGGCGTACCCATAACTTTTAAAGAACGACGGAAATAATTCATTAAATAACGCTTATAAGAATCAGGTAAATCTGCCACCTGATTACCATGAATCACAACAATAGGCGGGTTGTATCCACCGGCATGGGCGTATTTCATTTTTACCCTGCGCCCACGTATCATCGGTGGCTGATGATCCTCTTCTGCCATACGCATAATCCGTGTAAGCATGGAGGTATTAACGCGACGAGTCGCACTTTCATAAGCTTCCAGAATCGAATCAAATAGGTTACCCACGCCACTGCCATGTAATGCAGAAATAAAGTGAACACGGGCAAAATCAACAAACCCTAAACGCAAATCCAGCATATCTTTTACGTGATCTTTATCGGCCTGACTCATACCATCCCATTTATTAACCGCAATAACTAAGGAACGGCCACTATTGAGAATAAAACCAAGCAGGGAAAGATCCTGATCAGAAATGCCTTCACGCGCATCAACCACCAGCAGCACAACGTTTGCATCTTCAATGGCCTGGAGTGTTTTAATGACAGAGAACTTTTCCACCACTTCTGTCACCTTACCACGTTTACGAACTCCCGCTGTGTCAATCAGGATATATTCACGACCATCACGCTCCATTGGGATATAGATGCTATCACGGGTTGTTCCAGGCATATCAAAGACAACGACTCGTTCTTCCCCCAGAATCCGGTTGGTCAGCGTGGATTTGCCCACATTCGGACGCCCAACAATAGCCAGTTTCAGTGGCAATGTTGTCGGATCAAAATCCTCTTCCTGTTCAGCTTCAACCACTGCCTCTAATTCAGCTTGTTCCATTTCAGCCCAGTAAGCGGCATTAGCTTCTTCTTCCGTTAACTCAACGTCTTCTGCGCCTTCTTCTTTCTCAGAAAATGGCAACAATACACGCTCAATCAGTTGAGTCACGCCACGCCCATGAGCTGCCGCGATAGAATATATATCTCCTAATCCCAAAGAGTAGAATTCGGCAATAGATATATCAATATCAATACCATCAGTTTTATTTGCAACTAAGAAAGTCGATTTTTCACGGCTGCGCAAATGTTTTGCAATTGCGTGATCAGCAGGCATCAGCCCGGATCTGGCATCAACCATAAACAGAACGATATCTGCTTCTTCGATTGCCATCAGAGATTGCGTAGCCATTTGCGTTTCTACACCCTCTTCCGTTCCATCAATACCACCAGTATCAACGATGATAAATTCTTGCCCTTCAACTTCCGCCCGTCCATATTTACGGTCACGGGTTAAACCGGGAAAATCCGCTACCAACGCATCTCTGGTTCGGGTTAGACGATTAAATAAGGTAGATTTTCCGACATTAGGGCGCCCAACCAGCGCAACGACAGGTATCATTTTTTTGATGCCTCATGACTAGATTTAAATCGATATCCTGCAAAAAAGAACCACTTGAAGTTCGTCACTACCAAATCTTCTTCTCACAACCGCAAGATACTAAAAAGACGACACGGCTCCTGTCAGCACAGGAGCCGTGTGAGTATCGCTATCCCCTTCATTTTTCAAATCATCTTTTGCTTTCCATCGCGATGCAACTTGAAATCTATTGGTATATAGCATTAAAACAAATTCTATTTCTGTTTTCTGTATATCAGCCTATCAGCGAGTGTACAGGTAAACCGCTCCATCCTTCGCCTGTACCATCAGCTTATCACTGGCAATCACAGGGCGACTCAAAAGGCCAGAACTATCGACTTTATGCTGAGCAACAAATTGCCCATCAGCCATGTTTAACCAGTGCAGGTAACCTTCTCCATCACCTACAACCAAATAGCCATTATACATTTCTGGTGCAGTCAGATTACGGTGTAACAGATTATTTTGAGACCAGATTGTTACCCCATCACTCTTGCGCAAAGATAAAATCCGATCATCCTGATCAACAATGAAAATATTGTTGTCAGTCACAACCATATCATTCACAGAGCCCAGATCACGCTTCCAAATAATCTGGCCGGAACGCATATCCATCGCCACTAAGTTGCCATTATACGCAATAGCATAGATGACATTATCAGAAATGACCGGGGTCATATCAACATCATTCAGACGATCGATTTCAGTTGCCCCTGTCACCTGAGAGATACGCTGCTGCCAAATCAACTGCCCCTGAGAAAGCAAGACAGCACTAATACGACCATTATCACCGCCGACAATTGCTGCGCCGTATGCTATAGCAGGTGCCGATTCACCACGGACAGATAGCGAAGGTGTGTCCATATTGATTGACCAGGCAACAGAGCCATCATTTTCATTCAGGGCCTGCAACATACCATTGCCAGTATGGATTAACACAAGGCCATCACTCACGACCGGATGAGATAATGCTTCACCGGCAACCTGAGATTCCCACTCAACCTTACCGTTTGTGGAATCCAACGCGATAACTTTTGCTTTTTCTGTACCAATATACAGACGATCACCCGATACAGTCAGACCACCGGACAGTAGCGCCGGCAGACGAGACGATAACAACCCTGTTTTCTCAGACAGATCCGTTGACCATAATTCTTTACCACTGTCTATCTCAAATGCTTTAACGATACCATGACGATCGGCAACATAAACTGTTGAGCCTTGCCAGGTCGGCGATAAATGAGAGTAATAGTGCCCAACGCCATTGCCGACCGACTTGTCCCAAACAACACGCGGATTGAATTGGTTTTCAACCTTTGGCAGTGGGGACATTATTACTGTATCCTGTTCATTTGAGCAACCTGCCAGCAAAACAGCAGCAACCAGCCCAACCAAGAGTGTTTTTCGCAGTTGCATTAGAGTTGGCTCCCTTAGTTGGATAAGTTATCTAATTTAATTTGAATCATTGATTTCAAAGCCTGAGAACCTTGGGCGCTTAGCCCATTGGAGTATGCCTCACGCGCACCTTTAATGTTCCCTTTCTTCACCAGAATATCACCACGGATATCCTCAGCGATTAACTGCCATCCCTTACTTTTAACTTGCTCCAGGGTTTTCAATGCAGCGTCAGTTTTATCTTCTGCTAACTGAACCCGTGCCAGACGAATATTGGACAAGTCCACCATATTCTGATCTTTCGCTTTACCTGCAGCCACCAGCAAATATTTTTCTGCCTGTGCCAAATCATTTTTATCAGCAGCGTGTTTTGCTAATTCCATATCCGTCATCACTCCGTAGATGTTATTCGTTTCATTCGCGAATTTCTCTACGGCAGTCATGCTTTCTTTCGAACCCGATGCCAGTGATTTGTTCAGTTGTTCGAATTGTACCGCTGTATCCTGTAGCTGGTTTGTTTGATGAGATTGCCAGTAACGCCAACCAACAATTGCCCCAATCCCCAATACTAAGCCAACAGCAATGTACTTACCGTTGTTGACAAAAAAACGCTTTATTGCATCAACTTGTTCAGTTTCAGTGGTATAGGCTTCCACAGAGTCTCTCCTTAGCCTAACAGTTCGCTCAAACGTACTGCGATCGCTTGTTGTGGCAATGTTTGTTGCTCACCATTACGTAAATCTTTCACGGTGACATTACCTGTACTAATTTCATCTTCTCCGAGGAGTAAAGCAATTTTGGCACCATACTTACCTGCACGTCCCAATTGCTTCTTGAAGTTACCACCACCATGATTGCTCATCAGGCGTAATTCAGGCAACTCATTACGGATTTTCTCCGCCAGAATCAATGCTGCCTGTTGGCTACCTTCACCAAAGGAAGAGAGATAAACATCTGCAACAGCGAGATCTGCAACAAATTCAGGATTCACTTCCTGAACCAACAGGATCATACGCTCCATCCCCATTGCAAAACCTACTGCAGGTGTTGGTTTTCCGCCCAGTTGTTCAACCAATCCATCGTAGCGCCCTCCCGCACAAACCGTGCCTTGCGCGCCCAATGCAGAAGTTACCCATTCAAAGACCGTACGGTTGTAATAGTCAAGACCACGGACCAAACGCTGGTTGATACGATATTGAATACCCACAGCGTCCAGAATCTGGCACAGGCCAGCAAAGTGCTCTTTTGATTCGGCATCAAGGTAATCAAACAGGGCAGGTGCGTCATTAAGAAGAGCCTGAATGTCAGGATTTTTAGAATCCAGCACACGCAATGGATTTGTGTACATGCGGCGCAGACAATCTTCGTCCAGTTTCTCTTTATACTGCTCAAGGAATGCGACCAGTGCTTCACGATAGTTTGCCCGCGCTTCCAGAGAACCAATCGAGTTCAATTCGAGTGACACATGCTCAGCAATCCCCAACTCACGCCACCAACGTGCAGTCATCAGGATCATTTCAGCGTCAATATCCGGCCCTTGCAGACCAAACACTTCTGCACCCAATTGATGAAATTGACGATAACGACCCTTTTGTGGACGTTCATAGCGAAACATTGGGCCAATGTACCATAAACGTTGTTCCTGATTGTACAGCAGACCATGTTGAATACCGGCACGCACACAGCCTGCGGTATTTTCCGGGCGCAAAGTCAAACTTTCTCCATTACGATCATCGAATGTGTACATCTCTTTTTCGACAACATCAGTAACTTCCCCAATTGCGCGTTTGAATAACGGGGTCTGCTCTACAATCGGTGTTCTAATTTCACTGAAACCATAACCAGCCAACACACGTTTCACAGTAGACTCAACACGTTGCCAGATGGCTGTTTCAGCAGGGAGGCAATCGTTCATACCACGAATTGCCGGAATATTTTTTGCCATGTTTTATCTCTTATTAATATTTCTAAGTTCAATCAGCAAACAAAACAATACCGACTCATGTTATCAGAGTCGGCATTGGTATCTTATTTATCAAGCTGATTAATGCTAATCCGGTTATTGACATCAAGAATAGTTGCTTTGGCTCGGATTTTCGCTTCAAGCTGGTCAATCAAATTGTTATTGTCGAGACGCTCTTTTTGGCGAATACCATCTTCATAAAAACCGCTTTTTGTTTTTGCGCCTGTCACACCCAATGTTGAGACTTCAGCTTCTCCGGGGCCATTTACAACACAACCAATGATGGAAACATCCATTGGTGTGATCAAATCCTCAAGACGTTGTTCAAGCGCATTCACAGTACCGATAACATCGAACTCCTGACGGGAACACGTCGGACAAGCAATAAAGTTGATGCCTCTTGAACGAATACGTAATGCTTTCAGCATATCGAAGCCGACTTTAACTTCTTCCACCGGATCAGCAGCCAAAGAGATGCGTAAGGTATCACCAATCCCTTCGGATAACAGAATGCCCAAACCAATTGAAGATTTCACTGCACCAGCACGAGCACCTCCGGCTTCTGTAATACCCAAATGCAGAGGTTGATCAATTTTTTGCGCCAGCAAGCGGTAAGCTCCGACTGCCAGAAACACGTCAGATGCCTTAACACTAACTTTGAACTGATCAAAGTTCAGACGGTCAAGAATATCGACATGGCGCATAGCGGATTCAACCAGAGCTTCCGGTGTTGGCTCTCCATATTTTTCCTGTAAATCTTTTTCTAAAGAGCCACCATTCACCCCAATACGGATAGGTATATTATTATGACGGGCACAATCTACAACCTGACGAATACGTTCCTCATTACCAATATTACCGGGATTAATACGCAGACAATCAACACCATATTCTGCAACTTTCAATGCAATACGGTAATCAAAATGGATGTCAGCAATCAGCGGAACATTGGACTTCTGTTTAATGGATTTGAAGGCTTCCGCTGCATCCATGGTTGGAACCGAAACACGGACAATATCAACGCCTACACGCTCCAGCGATTTGATCTGATTGACTGTCGCTTCAATATCCGTTGTTCGTGTGTTAGTCATTGACTGCACCGCAATTGGTGCATTATCCCCAATGGGTACACTACCAACATAGATACGTGTGGATTTACGTCTTTTTATCGGTGATTCATTATGCATTTTTACATTACTCCCCTACATCCCTGTATTTTGCTTATAAAAATTACAACATGCTGTGATGAATAATACACGCAGGCGAACCTGAACCCCAGTTCAACATTCACCAAAAACATTCACCCAAACTACGAATCCGTTTATGGCAATGTCAGTCTGGCAGAAGAACCTTTCTTAATAAACTCATCCAGATTCACATGGTTCCCTTGAAACTCTATATTAACCTGAGCTGGTGCACCAATATGTAGCGAGTAAGGTAAAGTGCCTGACAATTTTAGGCTATCGCCCCTATTTTTAGTGCCGCTAAACAGTTTCTTACCTTTGGCATCTTTAATATCTAACCAACATTCACCGGTAAAGTTAATGACCAGTTCATTGCTGTTCATTGCACTGATCCGGCTCATATCTGTTGATGGAGAACTAACAACAGAATGTGATGCTGTACCCGTTGCTGATGCTGCCTTCTCTATACCTTGGTTTGTAGAAATCCCCCGATTTGTAGAAGCAACGTTCGTGACAACGGTGTTAGCGGAAGTAGTGTCAGCGGAAATAATGTTATCAGATACAGTATTGCTGGAGACATTATTCACAGCGGGTTGATTACCCGATAATGGAACAATTTTAGACTCAGTTGCTACAGGCGCAGAAGCACTGGAAGATGATTGAACATTGCTGTTGGTAGCTGCATCATTTGACGGTACAAGCGTATTTTTTCCTGTTGAAGACGGTGCGTTGGCGGGCGCAGAGTTCGCACCAGATAATACATTACCAGCTTGTAACTGTGCTTCCGTTTGCTCTGTCATGGAAGCCAGTTCTTTTTGTTGTACCTTATAATTCTGCCACCACCACAGGCCGGTCATTCCCAGTAATATGATTATTACAAACCATGTTACCTTCATCAGCCAGCCATCACGCTTTTTACGTATTTTTTGGGCAGAGAAGCTCTGCATCGGAGAAGTTTTTACTGCCTTATTCGGCATTTGTGCATCCAGCTTGGTTAAAAGCTCAGATTCAGGTACTTGGACAAGTTTCGCATAGGCACGAACATAACCGCGGAAGAATGTCGGTACGATATTAGCGGGGACATTATCTTCTTCGATATCACGAACAGTGGACACTTTAAGACACAAGCGATCTGCCACAGTTTGCTGAGAAAGCTCAAGTTTTTCACGAGCCTGACGCAAGATCTGACCTGCAGTCAGATTGGCTTCTTCTGGATAAGTTTCAGTCTTCATTATCTAAGGACACTGGTACTGTTCAGGTTTAAAGTATTTACACAAATTAAGTTTGATATAACATCCAACTTAATTTGTGTAGCGAAATCATTTCATACTGCGTCGAACACAGAAAATCATTTGTCACAACCTACTGATTAAAATCAGTATTATTGTAATCAACATTGACTGCAATAACATAAGGTTGTGTTATTTTCCGTGGCCAACTTTTTAGCTTCTTCGTACCGCTTTTGTTCACAGAGAAAAACGGAATAATGGCGTACTACAGTATCATTTCCCGTCGCGTACTGCATTGCCATTCTATAATACCGGTCAGCAGATTCAGGCCTGCCTGCATATTGTTCATGCAGTGCTATCCCCAGATGCGCTTCTGGATGACGAGGCTCCACCAGCAGAATTTTTTCAAAATGAAATTTGGCAGCCGGTAAATTCCGTTCTGCCAAATACGCCTTCCCTAGCTGTAACCGAGTATCTACCGCAACAACTTGATGTGCACGACGTTGAGAATGCGCCACACAGCCAGCCATCAAGCTACAACAAACTATAGACCAAATTATTGATTTCCGTATCATACTATTTTTTTCATTTATCAGAATATGTCAAACTTCGCCAAATTTTTAGCCATTTACCGATATTAAACAGAAAATTAGACTGTTTTTACCTGAATTGGTTCACCTGTGAGACGTTTTTTCAACGTCCGTTTTGTTCTATCAATGACTTCACCAGCAAGCTGTCCACAGGCAGCATCAATATCATCTCCCCTTGTTTTACGCACAATGGTGGTAAAACCATACCCCATCAAGACCTTCGCAAAACGATCAATTCGGCTGTTGGAACTACGTCCATAAGGTGCGCCAGGAAATGGGTTCCATGGAATTAAATTGATCTTGCTTGGAGTATCTTTCAGGCATTCTGCCAATTGGTGTGCTTGTTCCACACTGTCATTGACATGGTCAAGCATTACATATTCCACCGTCACCCGGCCCTGGTTAGCATTGGATTTCGTCAAATAACGACGGACACCAGCCAGAAACTCTTCAATATTGTACTTGCGGTTAATTGGGACAATTTCGTCACGAATATCGTCAGTCGGTGCATGAAGAGAAATTGCCAATGCAACGTCAATCATATCACCCAATTTGTCCAATGCAGGTACTACACCTGATGTTGATAGAGTGACACGACGTTTTGACAGACCAAAACCAAAATCATCCATCATGATTTCCATAGCTGGCACAACGTTGTTTAAGTTGAGCAGCGGTTCTCCCATCCCCATCATAACCACATTGGTGATTGGACGGCGGCCACTGGATTTCAGCGAACCAATAATTTTAGCAGCACGCCAAACTTGACCAATGATTTCAGAAACCCGCAGATTGCGGTTAAATCCCTGCTGCGCAGTGGAGCAAAATTTACATTCTAAAGCACACCCGACCTGAGATGAGACACACAGTGTTGCGCGATCATCTTCTGGGATATAAACCGTTTCAACCTGTTGGTCACCAACAGTAATCGCCCATTTGATAGTCCCATCCGAAGAGCGCTGTTCTTCCGCAACTTCAGGTGCTCTGATTTCAGCAACTTGTTGTAGTTTTGCTCTGAGCACTTTGTTGATGTCTGTCATTTGCTCAAAATCGTCATAACAATAGTGGTAAATCCATTTCATGACCTGATCGGCACGAAAAGGTTTTTCCCCCATTTCAATAAAAAACTGACGCATCTGTTTACGATTGAGATCGAGCAGATTAATTTTACCGGTTTGCTTATCTGGTGTGAAAGATGCAGCGGAAGTTGAAGATTGTACGGTTGCGTTAAGTTGGGACATTGTTACATCGCCTCGTTATTACACTTTCGGCTCTGTGCTGATTCTATTTCAGCACTAAGTTTTCATGCGGTGACTGCCAATTCAATAGACACTGTTTTAAAGAATATACTCCAGTAATATATTCAAAAAGATGTATTTAGCGTAAATTGATATATGAGATATACCTTTCATATAGGTATAAAATAATAAACGCCCCGCTAAATCACATCAACGGGGCGCCGTATTGTACAAACTTTATTGTACAGATGCTACGAGTAACTGAAAGTATCCCTTTAATAGCGAGGGAAAACTTCATCATCACTGAAGAAATAAGCAATTTCACGATTTGCAGATTCCATAGAGTCTGAACCGTGAACTGCATTTTCAGTAAAGCTATCTGCATAATCTGCACGCAGAGTACCCGCCAGAGCATTGTCCGGGTTAGTTGCTCCCATCAGGTCACGGTGACGCTGAACTGCATTTTCACCTTCCAGAACCTGCACCATGATTGGACCAGATGTCATGAATTCTACCAAGCCGTCAAAGAAAGGGCGGCCTTTGTGCTCAGCATAAAAACCTTCTGCTTGTTCACGTGTTAAATGCAACATTTTAGCCGCGATGATTTTAAAACCAGCACTTTCAAAACGAGCATAGATGGAACCGATAACATCTTTCTTCACAGCATTAGGCTTAATAATGGAAAAAGTACGTTCAATCGTCATTGGATAACCTCTTTGGCACTTTCAGCGATGACTCATTTTAATTTTTAATTCCCTCTGACAAGACAGAAGGAGAGAATTTTTCCTGTTTTCCCAACAGGAATAAAAATAGGCGTTGATTATAGGAGGAGACTTTCTGCTTGCCTATAAGAAACACAACATTTTATTAAAATCTTCTTAGCGAAAATTATAATTCTTTAGCACAAATCACATTTTCACTGTATAACTCAGTTTAAGACAATGTGAGATGAACCTGTTTTCAGTACTAACCCGGAATTTTGTATATCCGATTCTTCCATCAATTCACACCCCCTTACCCGTACATCTTATAAAATAATGCCTATATAGGCGATAAGTTCCCACACAGGCATTCTGATCAAGATCATTAAATTAACGTTTTATATCACGTTCTTATACTGCATCAATTACAAAATGGTATCTTTCACGCATTGAATAAAAGGTTTGAGTTGCTCTTGTCTTTTCTCATCCAATGGTTTCTTAGTTTCATCAGAAACTTCAAATTTCCCTTTAAATTGTTCATTACTGTCTTTCGTTGTCTTATCAGATGTAACAATAATGCTAAAGGTATATTTATGCCCTTCGGGCAATAAATATGTACATTTTTTCAATGCACCAGGATTCACGGATTCTTTATTTGCTATTTTATTGCTAATCTCTTTGGTTGGCGTATCAGCCAAAGAGAGTGGAGCATAAAATAACCCCAACATTGCAGCATATGAAAATATTTTCATCTTTATTTCCTCACTGGGGAACTTGACATAACATCTATAAGTAGATTGAAACTTATTGACTAACCAACTTTAAATTCCAATATTTTCAATACAGAACAATAGAAGCAAAGCAACAATAAAATTATTTAAAAAACCAAAATCACTGATAACTTCATGTTTATAGTAGAATATTTATTCAATATCACAAGCCATTACCCAATTACTTCAACACAAAATTGATTATACTGATTTGTCCGCTCAAATCTAAAACACTAAGTTGATATTTCCCCGGATGAGATAAGGCTTTAACCCACTGCTGGTCATTTTCAGTTATGGCAACTTGCTCACCATTCAAAAACCACCATTGTTGCCCACTACCACCTTGTGTTGCTATTCGCAAATCCAGCGTCTTTTTCCCCGGAATGCGTTTTAGAACATCGCCCTCACGGATACCCACAATCAGTAATGGTGCTTCATCTATCATTTTCATCGGAGGACATTGAGGATTAATTACTGGCAATCGATTTAAACGCCGCTCTTTTTCTGGTAACCATGCTTCCAATGCAATCGGCCACAAAGCTATTGTTTCAGGTCTGGCATCAGGGCAATCAGAAGCAACACGCATACCAGTTTTATCTATCCATATTCGTTCATTGATACCTGAAATAGATTCCTGCTCCGACGCCAGCAATGTTGGTGGGATCGTATTATCCAACACCCAACTCAAATGGCGCTGACGGCAATTATTATCCTCTCTCTTAAGTACACCACCTGGCCAACAGATAACTGCCTGACTGACACTTTCCGGCCTCGGATCAGCAGGAATATACTGAGAGCCATAATGCAAATTTCTCATGAGTAATCCATTAATCTGGTTCATGATAGGTATCGCTGTAGCATAGCCAAATTGCCCTACCACTGGCGTTCCATCCGGCCTTCCTGCCCAAACTCCTATGGTGTAACGAGCATTCAGGCCAATAGCCCACGCATCGCGATAACCATAACTGGTGCCTGTTTTCCATGCTAAAGGTACTTCAGCAGGCAGCACACTATCCGGCAATGGGCGACGCTCTCCCGCCATAATTCTTCTGACAATCCAGGCAGCACCTGCCGTAAGCAGTTGTCTGTCCTGGATATTTTGCTGTGGGGTAAAGCGCAACGAAGAAACTTTCCCCTGACGGGCAAAAGCACTATAAACAGAAACCAGTTGATCCATACGAACTGATGTCCCACCGAGTATCAATGCCAGATTCGGTTCACTGCCCAATGGAAAACGCAATACCATACCTACATTGCGCAAATTAGCAGTAAACCTTTTAGCACCATACGCTTCAAGAAGCTGTACCGCAGGTAAATTCAATGAACGTACCAGTGCTTCGCTGGCACTAACCGGCCCATTAAACCCACTATCGAAGTTTCCCGGCCGATAATCATCAAAACGACGGGGAACATCTTGCAAAAGAGATTCAGCGTGGATTAATCCATCATCCAGCGCCATTGCATACAAAAAAGGCTTTAGTGTAGACCCCGGAGAACGCCACGCACTGACCATATCGACATGGCCGAAGCGACTGTTATCTTGAAAGTCTACCGAACCAATGTAAGCCTTAACTGTCATATCCGTATGATCAACCACCAGTACGCCAACAGACGTTTTTTCCGCCAGTTGATACTTCCAGTTGAGCACCAAATCTTCTAATTGACGCTGCAATCCTGTATCGATGGTAGTTTGTATCACTTCCTGTTGATTTTCCTGTACCATTCTCCTTGCCAGTAATGGAGCAAGCTGAGGAACCTGACGGGGAGCAAGCCATAGATTTTCCCCGGCTATATCTGCTACTTTTTCTGCTGACCAAACGCCATATCGTTTCAATCGCTGCAAAACCTTATTACGAGCAGCCTGAGCCCGTTCCGGATAGCGATCCGGCCTTAAACGACTCGGTGCTTGTGGCAATACAGCCAGTAATGCCGCCTCACCAGATGAAAGATTTGATGGCGGCTTTCCCAGATATGCCCAACTTGCTGCTCCAACGCCTTGCAATGTGCCACCAAATGGTGCCCGGTTTAAATACATCTGCAAAATTTCATCTTTGGAATAATGCCACTCTAATTGCAGAGTGCGCCAAATCTGTTTCAATTTTCCTGCAACAGTACGTGGATGGGGATCTATCAAACGGGCAACCTGCATGGAGATAGTACTGCCTCCTGATACAATCTTTTCGGCACGTATATCCTGCCAAGCTGCTCGCAATAATGAAATGGGATTAATTCCAGGATGCTTGTAAAACCAACGATCTTCATAGGCTAGCAAAGCCTGAATATATTCAGGAGAAACTTGCGACAAAGTAACGGGATATCGCCAGACTCCTTCATTATCAGCAAAACGCCATAGTGGTGAACCATCTGCTCCGATGACAACGCGCGCCATTTTGACGTTTTTTAATGGCAGAGGCCAAATTTTATCAGCCAGCCATAAGGAGGGAGGCAAAATCAGTAAAATTATCAGAGGGATCAGATAAATACGGCGCAAGAATCTTATCATTAAAGCTGTATCCATAAAATTCAGCCCTTATGTCCTTCATCTTTCGAGTTGCCTCTTTGTTGGCGACAAAGTTGGCGACAAAGCAACTGAAATTTATTGGGTATGTACCCAGGGATTTCATCGGAGATAAGGGCTGATTTGTGATTAACGCACAACCTCCAGCCTTTTCTCTGTTTCACCCACAGCTCGCCAAATCGGCACATACATAGATTCAACTTGTGGTGCTGGCACCTGATAAACCCCCGGTGCAACTGCGCGGGCTAAATAGAGCAAGGTGACTGGTCGATAAGGCTCAACGGAAACAGCAGCAACAAAGCGATCATCGCGGTATTCGATATGACGAATATTCGCCATCTGCATATCGTTAATACCCTTTTGCAAAGCAGTAGCGCTTTCACTCAGGCTCGCACTGCTATGCGCCAGATTTTGGTTCTCAATTTCCAACCCGGCAGGCAATAAATCGACGACCAGGGCATCCGATACAGGTTCTGTCGCACTGATTTCTAATTTCACGACCATCATTTCACCACTTTTCAGGCGATCCGGGTAATAATTTTCACCATTCAAATCAAGATAGGTACGCTTGATATTCAGAATGTTTGAATAAGGTTTTGGTGCCTGAAATGGATAACCCACCACACTCAGACGTGAATACAATGTACTCTCACCACGGTTACTGATTTCAATACCTTTCAGGATCTGTTTCGCAGTCAATGCTTCATTTAATGCGCTATCACGGTTAATCGGTGGTATTTGCTGACTAATGACCGCCTTCCAGGACGGCTCGCTAGCATCAATAAAATAGCGCCCAGACAGATAGATGGCATTGCTTTCCTGTGTAGAGAAGTAACGATGTGCCGATAACTCATTAGATAAAACGAATAGTTTTTTATCACGCTCATTTAACATTATCTTGTTTTCAGTCAATAGAGCAACAATCAAGGCGTTGTCACGGATTGTACTACCATAATCATGCAATCCGTAACCGGATTGACGGGATTTATTCACACCAGAACGAATCGCTTCATTACCACGGGTGTCATCCCCCATCATTTTCAGCGCGATCCCCAATTGTACCAGGGATAAACCGTTACCAGCCCGTCCTCGTTGTTCATAGAGTTGCCTTAAACCACTTAATGGTGCTTTTTGCTGGCTTGCCAAAACCAACCCCGCATATGCCTGTACAGAAAATTGTGTTTCACTGCGTGAACGGCTGTAACGATCATTAATAATATTTTTATCCTGCAAGTAACGCAAAAGCCGGTTATTGGCAGTCTTCAGGGCATCAGCCGGAATGCTGTAACCTTGCTGATTGGCACGGAATAAGAAATCTGCCGCATACGCCGTCAGCCAGAACTCTTCCTCGCCATTACGATCCCATAACGAGAAGCTGCCATCATGACGCTGCATGCTCAGCAAGTGAGTAATCCCTGCATCAATGGCTGCTCGCCGTTTTTCGTCATTTTGTGTATTGATACCCAATTTTTTCAGTTCAGCTTCATTGGAGTAAAGTGATGGATAAAGCCCACTAATCGTCTGCTCCAAACATCCATATGGGTAAGCATATAATTCGCGAATATAACGTGCGATTTGCAGTGGTGGCCTGCTGGTCAGTAGGAGCTGCCCCTCCAGTGTTTCTGGTATCAAATCCTTGATAGCGTCTTGTAGTAACTGCCACTCTTCGCCTTGTCGGATAACATTATCAAACTGTATGGTTGCAGCAGGATATGCCGGGCGAACCGCAATTTTCCAGCTACTTGTATACTGTTGCAGTTTTTCGTCGGGTACATTCAATCCATCAATTGTCAGGAAAATTTCCCCCTGTCCAAACCCATGATCCGCTTTGACCGGAATTTGAATAGTCGTTCGTTTTCCTGTTTCCAAAATAATTTTTCTACTTACTGGATTTTCTAACTTTATCAATCCAGTTGTAGTGAAATTGAGCGTCAGTACTTGCGGTTGTTCAGTTAAGTTGGTGAGATCCAATGCCAACTGAGATTGATCGCCGCCTGCCATGAAACGAGGTAATGACATCTGGCTAACAACCGGAGCAGCGACTGTAACTTTACGCTCACTGTATCCGAACTCGTTATCACTCCATACTTGTGCCATCAATCGAAGTTCACCATTAAAATCAGGAATAGGTAAGGTAATTTCACCTTCTCCATTAGCATTCAAGCTAATTGGTTTAGCTTGCGCGGCAATAATATTGACTTCTGTCAGTGGTTTTTTGCCTCCCCTTTCGAGAGTATTTTCATCACCATCGCCACCAAAGCGTAAGTTTGCTTTACGTCCTTCAGTTTCAATTAAATGGCCATAAACATCATATTGATCAACGCTATAACGTTTACGCCCGAAGAATGCTTCATAAGGATCTGGAGTCTTAAGGTTAGTAATACTGAGTACACCTGAATCAGCAGCAGAAAGCAGAACATAAACTTGCTTTGGTAATTCCTTACTTGCTGATTGATCTTTGCCCTTCTGAAGTGTTGCCTTGATTTTGATTTTAACATCCTGATTCGGGCGTATTTTATCTGGTGCACTCAGTGTCAGATTCAGCTTACGCCCTTCGTCCATCAACGGCAGATGCAATACACCAATTGCCCGTTTCGATGTTGCCTGACGATTTTTATCTTCCGGCCGTATAACAACCGCAGTCAGATACAAGTCATGGCGAGCCCACAATGAATTAATGGGTACATCAATATCCAGACCTTGTGCCGGAACATCAATTTCCTGCCACCACAACGGGCCATCACTGGATTCCAGCAGTAAATAGCCTTTACCTGCCTGTGGTGCAAGCATATGCAATTTTACTTTATCGCCTGGTTTATACGCGGGTTTATCCAATGAGAGTTTGACTTGATCCGGGCGGATTGCACCTGTTCCATCTGTATTATCCTGCCATGAATAACCTGCCCAGAAGTTCAGGCTGGTTACAAGCTGATTTTTCTGATCCACTATTTCAATGCGGTAAGAACCCCATTCAACCGGGAAACTGATTTTTGCTGTACTATTTTCCGCAAGTTGGACAAGCTCATCTACCATCACCAAATCTTTCTGGTCATATCCTGAATCCCAACCATTACTGTCTGACCAACGCCAGTAATAATCCCTGCGTTCATATATCAGGCGAGCTCTCAAATCATTTGTGGCATATTTCTTACCATCAGCATCCGCATAAACGATGTCAAACTCTGCCAACGAGTTTTCATCAACGTTATAGCGATTTTCATCACGACCTGTACGGTAATTATAAATAGATTTTTTATTAAAGAGCGGACGTATGCCAACCAGCTTGTCAGCAGGCCAAACAGCTTGCTCAGCACGACGTGTCACCGGACGCCCACCAGATTCTAGCAAGCTGGCCTGTACGATAACGTTTACCGGCGATGTTACATATTTCCAATTATCATCACTGACAGAAATGACTGTTTTTCCTTCACTATTTAACGTCAAGTCGAACTCATCCAGAGTTCTGCTCAACCCCTCTTCTTTCGAGGAGCCAAACTCATACCCTGATAATTTCGCCACCGCATCACGAGCTGGGCGCATAAACAATTGGCCTTGCAGCCGGTTCTCAACTGCTGGCGCTCCATAGAGGTAACGACCAGTTACGGCAAAATTAACACTTTTATTTTTCAATACTGGTCTATTTCCATCATTTCCCTCAATTTCCAATGCCATACGTTCAGGCATAAAGTCTTCCACATTAAATTTGTAATAACGAGGAATGTTGTCACCTAAATCAAAACGCAATGACCACATGCCTGTTTCTGCAGTTTGTGGGATTGGGTAACGATATTGATAGAGTCCATTTTCAGGTTGCCAGACAAAACGGCGCACAACCTGATTATCCGCTTTCAATACATCAACTTTTACAGGTTGGGGCTTCAACGAACGGCCATCAGCATCGCGCAACAAACCATTCACAATCAGCGTTTCTCCAGGACGATAAAGATCCCTTGGGCCAAACACAAAAAACTGCTTGCTATACCCTTGCATGCCGCCAATATCAAACTCAGACAGGTCCAACGCAGGATATGACAAATCGATCATACTGGTTTGATCACCCTGGATAGCCAACAATAATTTTGCCTTGGCATTTTTTTCCAGCGTAGCGTGACCATTATTGTCTGTCGTGTTTTTTGATAGAAGCTGTCCCTTGTCATCCAGCAAACGAATTTCAACACCTTTCAGGCTGGAACCTTGTTCCAATGATTGTGCAAAAACATCTATCCGATTTAGATAGCTGTGCATTGAGACGCCAATATCACTCAGCGTAAATAACATACTAGGATTACTATAAGTATATTTTCCGGCCTGCTGCATAACAGCCAGATAAACACCACTTTTTTGCAATACTTTAATATCATTCAGTGGCAATAATAGTTTTTCACGAGTATTAGGTGCCGGATTCAGGTCAAAACGCCCGGTATAAACTAAGTCAGCACGCTTTAGGAAATTTTCAGAATCCCAATACTCCATACTGCTGCGGTATTGCCAATCGGCGATGAATTCAGGTAATGATGTCTCTTTGATGCGAAAAAAATTGACATCAACCTGATCAACATTGAGTGCCAAAACAGGTAAACCTTCTGCGGTCTTACTCGGTAGAAGTACCCCTTTGCTGGCAAAACCAACGGTAGGTTTAATGGGAGCAGTCTGGAATTTTTTCTCATAGGAACTTACCAGTTGACGCTCATTAATACCTTTTAAACCTTCATCAACCGATAACTGCAACTCACGATCAGGCGGTAAATGACGGAGCCTTAACTCCATCTGGTTATCAGACAGTTCCCAGGCACCATCCAATTTTCCGGATTTCACATCAACCAAATGGACTTTCTGAGAAAAATTCTGGTCAATCTGCAAAGGAACAGAAAATGTCACAACCATTGCATTGGCACCATCCAACTGCAACTCTGAAGCATCTAAGATAGTGACATCTTTACCCGCATAACGCTCTTGTGGTAATTGAGGTACAGGTGATTGAAGTTCTCGTTTTGCAGTATCAGTTGTTCTTTGTGCCGTTGAAATTGTTGGTTTTTCTGATTTTCCCGTATTTTCATTGTCCTGGGATTGATCACATCCAGATAAGGCACATAGCGCAAAAAATGCAAACAATGTAGCAATCATTAATGTGATGAAGCGCTTTCTCCTTGCTGCCCATTGCCTCAGTTGATATTGACGCATAACCTGTAATCCTTATCGTTTGCCGGCTGGTTTGGGATAGTATTTTTATAGATATTTATCCGATTTAGAAATCTGTGATTTCAGATTTTCGAGGCCTTCCGCAATATTTTTGGCTTATTGCAGGAAAATGACAAAAAGAAGCCGGACAAAACTCATCATCACACGATCCCTGAGTGGGTACAGAGCTTAACTTTTATTTACTGATTCAATACAGGAATGGTATCCTTCAGCCAACTGCCTAACTTCCGTTGATAAAAAGGCTGAGTATGCTGGATCAGATAATGGCTAATTCCACTATTTTTTTCATCAAGCAAACAAAAATCCACCGATTCCTCTTCACTCAAATATTCACAAGCTATTCCACCAGCAGCCTGAATAAGCATATTAATGTCATTATCTGTAGACGCTCCACTCAGTTCTAACCCAATAAGCAGGTTAGGTTTTTCATCCTGTTTTTTATCGTGCACCATAACCAGAAATGCTCGTCGTACTGGCTTATGTTGCTTAAATAAATTACTCAAGGCCTCAATAAGCTGAATGGGCTGTTTTTCTGGTTGGCTAAGAGTAATGTGACTTCCACTCGGAACCTCAATTTCAGTGGCAACAGCCCCGTTTGACAAGCTCATGAAAATCTCCGAACACATATTTGTACTGAAGTTAACAAATTGAAGTTAACGACCATTGAAAGGCTCTCAATCATAGCCTCCCCATAAAAGGGAGGCCAGATAAGAAAGGCAATTTTAAAATGAGTTTGGTATCACAACATTTTGTACATAAAAACCCTGGCATTACCTAGCGGCTTGCAAGTTACCTCGCCAAAGACACTGTATCCTTATTTTGCTTTTTTCAGCAATAAGTTGGCGATGGTGCGCACACCACACCCTGTCGCACCGGCTGACCACTGTTCAACCGCAGATTTACGGTAGGCCGCTGAACAATCGATATGTATCCAGCCTTTTTTGTAATTTTCTACAAAGTGAGACAGGAAAGCAGCCGCAGTACTTGCTCCTGCTGAATGAGAAGATGCAGCAATGTTATTCAAATCAGCAAAATTGGATGGCAATTGACTACGATGGAATTCGGCTAATGGCAAACGCCAGAATAGTTCATGTTCTGCATCCGCTGCTGCCAATAAATCCGCCGCGAGTTGGTCATCAAAACTGAGGACAGAATGGTAGTCATTACCTACTGCCATTTTTGCCGCGCCAGTCAATGTCGCCGCATCAATGATAAGAGGCGCATTTGCCGCACTGGCATCAATCAGGCCATCAGCCAGTACCAGACGCCCTTCTGCATCAGTGTTCATAACTTCAACACTTTTGCCATTACGATAGCGAATAATGTCACCCAATTTGAACGCATTGCCGCTGACCAGGTTATCAGCAATGCACAGGAATAGTTTTACACGCTGTTTCAGGCCACGACCAATCGCCAGCGCCAATGCTCCTGACAGGAGCGCTGAACCACCCATATCAGATTTCATGGAATCCATAGAGTTGGAAGGTTTCAGGCTATATCCCCCTGAATCGAAGGTGATACCTTTACCGACTAAGCAAGCGAATATAGGTTCGTTTTTATCTGTCGATGGATTGAAGTCCAATTCCAGAAAAACAGGAACACGAGAGGAACCACGACCGACAGTATGTACACCAACATAGCCCTGCTCACGTAAGGCATCGCCTTTTATAATACGGTAACTGATTGCAGTTCCTGCTACACCGTTAAATAAATCAATGACACGCTGAGCAAGCTGCTCCGGACCCAATTCTTCTGCTGGAATATTGGTAGTATCACGCACCCAGTCGATAAATTTGATCCGGTATTCCAGCTCTTGTTTTTCTACTGCACTCAGTTGTGGCCATTCAAGAGTACGCAACCCTTTTGGTGCCCGGAATCCCAACCAGAATGTCCAGCTTTTTTCCAGATCCCAACCATCACCCGCCAAAGCAACGTTGGAGATACCTTGTCCATTAATTTTTCGTCCGGCGCGTTGGATAGCCGCCAATTGACGACTCAAATCCGACTGGCTGCCTGATAAATGAATTGTAATTCCCTGATCATTCGAACTGATTAGCGCTTTTTCACCCCAGCATGCTTTAGCTGGCTCATAAGACAGAGTTATCGGCATGATTTGCGCCGGTATAGCGTGCTTTGTCATTTTCTTCTCTCTTCTTATTTTATTTTCACTGTTTTTACAGCAAGGGCCATGAATGCAAAAAAACTGGCAGTTGCCAGTTTTTCATTAAATGCAGACTATGCCAAGTGATTGAACAAGAATTGATGAATTTACACTTTTTTTCGCACTAATTGTTTGTGTAGATTTGTTGTTTAGGTAACGTTGTTATTTGGGTAACCGATTTGCGTTACTCAAATTCATCCAACCAAACCAACAAAATGGCTTCTAATATTTTTTCGTTAGATTTTTCCGGATCATCATCAAAACCATCCAGCTCGCAAACCCATTGATGCATATCGGTAAAACGCACTGCCTTAGGATCTAAATCCGGGAACTTATCGTATAGTGCTTCGCCAATATCACGGCTGTCAGACCATTTCATTTTCTGTGCTCCTATTGAGTTCTCAGATTAGTGCTCACGTGCATGATTAATCGTGTACTTAGGAATTTCAACAACCAAATCCTCATCAGCAACTTTGGCCTGGCATCCTAACCGACTTTCAGGCTCCAGCCCCCATGCTTTGTCCAGCATGTCATCTTCCATTTCAGAGCTTTCTTCCAATGAGTCAAACCCTTCCCTGACAATGCAGTGACAAGTAGTACATGCGCAGGATTTTTCACAAGCATGTTCTATTTCAATGCCATTACGCAGTGCAACGTCCAGAATCGATTCGCCTTCCTTAGCTTCCAATACTGCGCCTTCAGGGCAAAGTTCGTTATGAGGTAAAAATACAATTTTAGGCATAATTAAATCTCATCCACAGAATGGCCCGCCAAAGCCCGGCGGATTGATGTGTCCATGCGACGCGCGGCAAATTCCTGCGTTTGTTTGTCCAATTGTTTAATTGCACTTTCAATCGCATCAGGAGACGTTCCCTGAGCACTCTCAATTAATACTTGTACGGCAGCATCAATTGCCGCATGTTCTTCCTGGCTGAGTAAATCAGCATCTTTTTCCAGTGCACTGGTTAAACTTTCCAGCACTCGTGCTGCTTCTACTTTTTGTTCAGCCAGCTTACGCGCCTGAATATCTTCCTGCGCATTGGTCATTGAATCTTTGATCATCCGGGCAATTTCTTCATCGGACAAACCATAAGAAGGTTTCACCTGAATGGAAGCTTCAACACCTGTCGATTTCTCCAGAGCACTGACACTTAACAAGCCATCAGCATCAACCTGAAAAGTAACACGAATATGAGCACCACCTGCCGGCAGCGAAGGAATTCCACGCAGTGTGAAACGTGCCAATGAACGGCAATCTGCCACCAGCTCGCGTTCACCCTGAACAACATGGATGCTCATTGCACTCTGCCCGTCTTTAAAAGTCGTAAACTCTTGTGCTCTGGCGACAGGAATAGTGGTATTGCGCGGGATCACTTTTTCCACCAAGCCGCCCATGGTTTCAAGGCCCAGTGACAGAGGAATAACGTCCAGTAGCAACATTTCGCTGTCAGGTTTATTACCAACCAAAATATCAGCCTGAATTGCCGCACCAACAGCGACAACTTTATCCGGATCGATAGAGGTTAATGGTTCACGATCAAAAAACTCACCAACCATGCTACGTACGCGCGGTACTCTCGTCGAACCACCTACCATCACAACCTGTAATATTTCATCAGCAGTGACACCCGCATCTTTCAATGCCCGACGGCAAGCCATTAAGGTGCGTTTAATCAGTGGTGTGATTAATTCATTTAATTCATCACGGGTAATACTGCCTTGCCAGTCAGCAATGTTGATTGTCACTGAATCTGTATCACTCAAGGCAATTTTGGTTTGTGTCGCAATGTCCAGCAATTGACGTTGTAAGCCGTGGCTATTATCGATGATACCTGCCTGTTCACGGATCCAGTCTGCTAACAGGTGGTCAAAATCATCTCCGCCAAGCGCTGTATCTCCGCCTGTTGCCAACACTTCAAAGACGCCACGACTTAAACGCAGGATAGAAACATCAAATGTTCCACCACCCAAGTCATAAACTGCAATAACCCCTTCTTGACCCGAATCAAGTCCATAGGCAATAGCGGCTGCGGTTGGTTCATTTAAGAGACGAAGAACATGTAAGCCCGCTAAGCGTGCGGCATCTTTCGTTCCCTGACGTTGTGCATCATCAAAATAAGCAGGAACAGTGATAACAACACCATCAAGTTTACCATTCAAGGTTTCTTCTGCCCGTTGAGACAACGATTTCAATATTTCAGAAGAAACCTGAATAGGATCGACCAGACCTGCCGCAGTATCAATTAACGGTAACCCATTTTCACTAGCCTGAAACTGGTAGGGAAGATTTGGATAACGTTGTTGAATATCAGCCAGAGAACGCCCCATCATACGTTTGACGGAACTTATAGTGTTAACAGGATCAGAAGCCGCCTGTTGGCGTGCCTGCCAGCCAACTTGAATTTCATCTCTGCGGTATTGTACAACAGAAGGAAGCAAATGACGGTTTTCACTATCTGCTAAGGTCTCAGACTGACCACTGCGGACTGTCGCAACCAAGGAGTGTGTTGTGCCAAGATCAATCCCCGCAGCCAGACGACGCTGGTGTGGTGCGGCAGATAAACCAGGTTCACCGATTTGTAATAAAGCCATGTGTGCCTCTATAAAAACTCTTTATACCCGCCTTTCAAGTTGCAGCTTTGTTGGTTGCATCCTCAAATCCATAGGGTATAGCTAAATCAGCAAGCGTTATTCACCAAAAAGCAATTCGGCTAAAAATCATCCAACAATCGTTCTTCCAATTGTTCGACCTGCTGCTGCAATTTATCTAAAAAGCGTAACTTACGGACAGTATCGGCTGCGATTGACCATTGTTCGGTATCCAGTTGCTGTTCCATCTGCTCACTACGAGTTTTAATCATTTTGTTCAAGCGAGATGAAAAACCTGCTAATGCAACATCAGGCTCCGCACTACGTTCAATAGTATCAAGCTCTTCACGCAACTCTAATTGCTGCATCAGGAAAGCAGTATCCTGCATCGTGTGTTGTTCGTTGGATAAATCAAACCCTTGCTGAGACAGCATATATTCTGCACGTTTCAGGGGATGTTTCAGAATCTGATAACCATTATTGATGGTTGCAGCTTGTTGAAGTGCCAACATTTTCTCGCGCTCTGGATGATTGGCAAAACGATCAGGATGAAACTGACGCTGCAACTCCTGATAGCGGGTCGCCAATTGTTGGCGGTCTATCGCGTAACGCGCAGGCAACCCGAATAAAGTAAAGTAGTCCATAAGTTACTCTTGGTTTCGCAAAGTACGGGAGGTTAAACGTTAAAACTTTCCCCACAGCCGCATTCGCTGGAAACATTGGGGTTGTTGAATTTAAAGCCTTCGTTCAGGCCCTCTTTGACAAAATCCAACTCGGTACCATCAAGATAAACAATGCTTTTACCATCAACGATAACTTTCACGCCCTTGTCTTCAAAAACCTGATCTTCATCATTAATTGCATCAGCAAATTCAAGTACATATGCCATACCAGAGCAGCCGGAAGTTCTCACTCCCAGACGCAACCCAACACCTTTCCCACGATTATCAAGAAAAGCTAAAACACGCTGGGCTGCACTTTCTGTCAAAGAAATTGACATACAACACCTCACTTTTAACACTATGATCTTTGAAGCTATGATCTAGGAAATTATCACCTTCAAAACCAGTAAAGGTGGATATTGAAGCAATATCCACCAAATTATTTTCTTCTAGCCAAAAGAATTACTTAGCCTGGCGTTTGTTCTTGTAGTCCGCAATTGCAGCTTTGATCGCATCTTCTGCCAGAATAGAACAGTGAATTTTCACTGGGGGTAGCTCCAGCTCGTCAGCAATCTCCGTATTTTTGATTGCTTCTGCCTGCTCCAGTGATTTACCTTTCATCCACTCTGTTACGAGAGAACTGGAGGCAATCGCAGAACCACAGCCATAAGTTTTAAAACGTGCGTCTTCGATGATACCGTCATCGTTGACCTTGATTTGCAGCCGCATGACATCACCACAAGCGGGTGCACCAACCATGCCACTACCTACTGAAGGGTCTTCACTGTCAAATGATCCAACATTACGTGGATTCTCATAGTGATCAATTACTTTGTCGCTGTAAGCCATATCGTTACTCCTGAAACCGTCTGATTAATGATGAGACCATTCGATGGTGTTAAGATCCACCCCCTGTTTGAACATTTCCCACAATGGAGAAAGTTCACGCAGGCGACCAATCGAGTTGTGAATCAACTTGATTGCATAGTCTATTTCTTCTTCTGTAGTAAAACGCCCCAAAGAGAAACGAATAGAACTGTGTGCCAGCTCATCATTCATGCCCAGTGCACGCAGAACATAAGAAGGCTCCAGACTCGCAGAAGTACATGCTGAGCCAGAAGAAACGGCCAGATCTTTCAGCGACATCATCAATGATTCACCTTCAATATAGTTGAAGCTGACATTCAGAATGTGTGGCGCACCCAGTTCCAAATCACCATTCAGGTAGACTTCTTCAATATCTTTAATGCCATTCCATAAACGCAGGCGCAAACCACGCAAACGCTCTGACTCAGCTATCAATTCTTCTTTTGCAATACGGTAAGCTTCACCCATTCCCACGATCTGGTGAACAGGCAATGTACCGGAACGCATACCACGCTCATGACCACCACCATGTTGCTGTGCTTCAATGCGGACACGAGGCTTACGGCGAACATACAGAGCACCAATACCCATCGGGCCATATAATTTATGAGCAGAGAAAGACATCAGATCAACTTTCAGTTTGCTGAGATCGATAGGCAATTTTCCAACACTTTGCGTTGCGTCAACATGGAAAATAATACCGCGACTACGGCACATTTCACCGATGGTTACGATGTCCTGAACAATACCAATTTCGTTGTTGACGTGCATGATAGAAACTAAAATCGTATCGTCACGCATTGTAGCTTCCAGCTCTTTCACATCGATCATGCCATTGCTCATCGGTGAAAGGTAAGTCACCTCAAAACCTTCGCGTTCCAACTGACGGCAAGTATCCAAAACAGCTTTGTGTTCAGTTTTGCTGGTAATAATGTGCTTGCCTTTTTTCTGATAGAATTTTACTGCACCTTTAATACCAAGGTTATCTGATTCTGTTGCACCTGAAGTAAATACAATTTCACGCGGATCAGCACCAACCAAATCAGCAATTTGATTACGCGCAATATCAACCGCTTCTTCAGCTTGCCAACCAAAACGGTGTGAACGAGAAGCAGGGTTACCGAAAACCCCGTCCATAGTCAGATAGTTCATCATCTTTTCAGCAACACGCGGATCAACTGGGGTTGTTGCTGAATAATCCAAATAAATGGGTAATTTCATTGCTCACATGCTCCGTAAGACTCTTTTAATACTTCTGTTTGCCGCTTTTTAAGCCTGCAGGTTAACGTTAATCATCTCTTGAACCCTGCCATTAGCTGTACGGCGTTTATCGCTGTCTTGACGATCAGCAACATCTAATACTTCTTGATTATTCACTAATTCTTCTAAGCTGATGCTGTTCAGGAAACTCGTGATACGATCACTGAGATCACGCCAAAGCGCATGGGTCAAACAGCGATCACCGCCCTGACAGCCTTCCCTGCCCTGACAGCGAGTTGCATCAACGGATTCATCAACAGCAGAAATCACTTCGGCAACGAAAATATTACCGGCATCTCTGCCCAATAAATAACCGCCGCCTGGACCACGGACGCTAGAAACCAGACCATTCTTACGTAGGCGAGAAAACAACTGCTCAAGATAGGAAAGGGAAATTCCCTGACGCTCAGAAATATCAGCTAATGGCACTGGCCCTTCTTGTGAATGCAATGCCACATCTAACATGGCAGTTACCGCATAACGTCCTTTTGATGTCAGTCTCATAACAAAAACTCCATGGTGAAATATGGGTGAAATTGTGACATTCCTGAGTATTTTAGTCAACTATTTAACCTAGTAATTTACTCAACTATTATTTGGTTGTCTTTCATTCTGTTATCATCCATATTCTCTATTATAGAGACTATTTTCTGCCAGATTCCGGTGATTTCTCAGCCCATTTTTCCATAGAAGTTAAAATACCCCGCAGGATATTCAATTCCTGAATTTCCGGACGTGCGCGGGTATAAAGGCGTCTTAATTTGTTCATTATCTGCCCAGGATGCGCTTTACGAATAAAACCGGAATGGCTTAACACCTGTTCGAGATGCTGATAAAAACGTTCCATATCTTCAGCTAGTGGGTATTCAGCTTCATGATCGGCAGCATTCGCTTTCTCCGATTTTTCCTCAGTAGCAAGGTATGCCATACGAATCTCATAGCTGACCAATTGAACAGCCATGGCCAAATTCAACGAACCATATTCTGGATTAGTCGGAATATAAAGATGATAGTTACACTTCTGGAGTTCTTCGTTCGTCAGCCCCACACGCTCACGGCCGAACACAATAGCTACTGGTGAATTTTTGGCTGTTTTGACACAGCATTCACCACACTCACGTGGTTCAACCATTGGCCAGGAAAGTGTTCGGGAACGAGCACTGGTTCCAATAACCAATTCACACCCAGCCAATGCTTCATCCAGAGAATCCACGATAGTGGCATTACCGATAACATCACTGGCACCGGCTGAAAGTGCAATGGCATGAGAATCAGGTTGGACGAGCGGGTTGACCAAATAAAGGTTGGTCAATCCCATTGTTTTCATAGCCCTGGCAGTTGAACCCATATTGCCCGTGTGGGAGGTTTCTACCAGAATAATGCGGATGTTCTCTAACATGACGGCTTTTAATTTCAGTATAAGAGCCGAATATCTTAACACAGCATTAGTCATTTTGACGAACTACTGCTATAATGCGCGCCAATTTGTTTCCCGTTCTTTAAAATCCTGGTGGAAGATACCCCATGCATCCGATGCTAAACATCGCTATACGCGCTGTGCGTAAAGCCGGCAATTACATTGCCAAAAGTTATGAAACTCCTGATGCTATCGAAGCAAGCCAAAAAGGCAGTAATGACTTCGTCACTAATGTTGATCGTGAAGCAGAAAAGCTGATCATTGACATTATCCGTAAATCTTATCCTAAGCACACTATCATCACTGAAGAGACAGGTGAACATTTAGGTGAAGAAGACGATTTCCAATGGGTGATCGATCCACTGGATGGCACCACTAACTTTATTAAACGTCTCCCTCATTTCGCTGTTTCTATCGCTGTACGCATCAAAGGCCGCACCGAAGTGGCTGTTGTTTACGATCCAATGCGTAATGAACTGTTTACCGCAACCCGTGGTCAAGGTGCTCAATTAAATGGTTACCGTTTGCGCGGTACTAATGCGCGTGATCTGGATGGCACAATCATTGCCACTGGTTTCCCCTTCAAAGCTAAACAACACGCTATCCCTTACATGAATGTATTGGGTAAATTATTTGAGCGCTGTGCAGATTTTCGTCGTACTGGCTCTGCGGCTCTGGATATGGCTTATGTTGCCGCCGGACGTGTTGACGGTTTCTTCGAAATCGGCCTGAAACCATGGGATTTCATGGGGGGTGAACTGCTAGTACGTGAATCTGGCTGTATTGTTACTGACTTCGTTGGTGGTCACAACTATATCAGTTCCGGTAACATCGTTGCAGGCAGCCCACGTATTGTTAAAGACATGCTATCTGAGATGCGCGAAGAATTAACTGAAGCACTGAAACGTTAATTATAAAACAACTATTTGAGCAATGTTATTTTCAGGGCACCAAATTTACTGGTGCCCTTTTTTATTTACGATTTTATTGATAATGAATGTGTTTCTCAATAAACGTATTTCACAACGCATGCATTTCACAACGAATGTATTTGGGCTTCTACTTTAGGCCGTAAGAAAATTGCAGGTAATGCAACCAATGCCATTACCCAATAGATACCGCTTCCCATATGCTCATACAAAAAACCGCCTATTGCGCTCATCACTGCAATACCACCGCCCATCGCTAACGCAGAATAAACCGACTGTAAGCGGATAACTTCATTTTCTTTTCTGGCACCAATAAAGCGCATGGCAGCTAAGTGACAGACTGTAAAAGTTCCACAATGTAGGATCTGAATAATAATCAGAACTGGCAACTCAGTGAATGTTCCCATTAACCCCCAACGAATAACCCCACAAATGGCAGAGAGCAATAGAAGACTACGGGCACTCCAGTGTCGAAATAGCTGTTTACTAAAAGTGAAAACGACAACTTCTGCGACAACGCCCAATGACCAGAGATAACCAATAGTTGATGCAGAATAGCCAGCCTTTTCCCAATAAATAGAACCAAAACTGTAGTAACCTGCGTGAGCTGCTTGTAACAACGTCACACATAATAAAAATTGCCATACCGATTTTTCGGATAATAATTTCCTGAATGATACTGTGTTGGTATTTTCTACCTTAATCTTGCCCTCCGGCATAATAGAAGGTTTTAGCATCATTCCTAGCAACATAATGGCAACACTGAAAATCAGGGAAATAAGGATGATATTGTGATGACCAAATAAATTGATACCAATCCAATTATTGATTTTTTCAAAGGAAAAGCTGAAATCTGACCCTAAATCAATGCCATTGGCTGACATCAATATCCCCGCTAAAGAAGAGCTGATAATAAAGGCAATCGATCCCCATACACGTACCTTGCCATAATCAAAAGTAAACTGTTTTTGCCAGGTTCCCGCTAAAGCATCTGATAAAGGAACCAGAGGTGAAAAAAACAGATTAAAACCTATCATGACAAAGGCAACCCATACCCAGTGACTACTAAAGGAAAAGCTAACAGCAAAGACCAAAGCCAATAAGGAAAGTAATCTTAATGCGTTAATTAATTTAGAAGGATCTTTAACAGTAGGAGAAATAAATAAACTACCGAGAAAACGAGAAACTAACCCGATAGCTAACAGTACACCGATCATAGAAGGAGTAATACCTTCTCCCTGTAACCAAACTGACCAGAAAGGTAAAAATATTCCAAAAGCAAAAAAATAAGTGAAATAACCTAACCCTAGCCAAAATGTTGATGGAACAACCATCCAAATGCCCCCATTTTTTAATGCAAAAAACCCGCTCAAAACTAATGTTATGAGTCGGGCTTGATACCTGATATACCTTTCATCTTTCAAGCTACCGCTTTATTGGCTGCAACTTGAAATCGATTTGGATATAAGCTCAATATTGACGGTATATTAATCTCAATTATGCGTAAACCGGATATTTTGCACAGATATCCAACACATTCTGTTTAACACTTTCAATAACTGCTTCGTCATTGATGTTATCCAACACATCACATATCCAGCCAGCTAATTGACGGGTTTCCGCTTCTTTGAAACCACGACGAGTAATTGCTGGAGTACCAATGCGAATACCCGAAGTGACAAACGGACTGCGAGGATCGTTAGGTACACTGTTTTTGTTAACAGTGATATTGGCACGCCCTAATGCTGCATCCGCTTCTTTACCTGTAATATCTTTATCCACCAGATCCAACAGGAACAGATGGTTGTCAGTACCACCGGAAACAACTTTGTAACCACGTTGCAGGAACACATCTACCATTTCTTTGGCATTTTTCGCAACCTGCTGTTGATATATTTTGAACTCCGGCTCCATTGCTTCTTTCAGTGCAACGGCTTTCCCGGCAATGACATGCATCAACGGACCGCCCTGACCACCAGGGAAAACAGCAGAGTTCAATTTCTTATACAACTCTTCATCACCCCCTTTAGCCAGAATCAGACCACCACGTGGACCTGCCAGAGTCTTATGAGTGGTAGTCGTAACAACATGTGCATGGGGAACAGGGTTTGGATAAACACCCGCAGCAACCAATCCAGCAACATGAGCCATATCAACAAAAAGATATGCACCGATTTCATCAGCAATTTCACGCATTTTCGCCCAATCAACCACACCAGAATAGGCAGAGAAACCACCAATGATCATTTTAGGTTGATGTTTCAGCGCTTGGTTACGAATATCCTCGTAATCGATTTTGCCATTTTCATCAATGCCATAAGGAACAACGTTATATAATTTACCTGAGAAGTTAACCGGAGAGCCGTGAGTCAGATGGCCACCATGTGCCAGATTCATCCCTAAGACAGTGTCACCTGGTTGCAACAGTGTCATATACACCGCAGCATTTGCCTGAGAGCCTGAGTGTGGTTGGACGTTAGCATAATCTGCACCAAACAACTCTTTTGCTCGGTCAATTGCCAGTTGTTCAACGATATCAACATATTCACAACCACCATAGTAGCGTTTACCCGGATAACCTTCCGCATACTTGTTAGTGAGCTGAGATCCTTGAGCCTGCATAACTCTTGGACTGGTGTAGTTTTCAGAAGCAATCAATTCAATATGTTCTTCCTGACGACAAACCTCCTGTTCCATCGCTTGCCACAGTTCGGGATCGTAATTCGCAATATTCATTTCACGCTTTAACATTAGGTTCTCCTGACTCAGCTACATCTCTAAAAAATACCCCTGAGGGCCAGAATTTGACACAGTGTAAACTCTTTTTATCAAATGAGATAGTCTTGACAAGAGATTTTACGCAAACGATTGCTTCTACGCCTGTAGCAGGATGCCCTGTTATCCTGATTACACGCTTTAAATTTATTGTTGCTCTTTGTGATTCCAGTCAAATCTTCATTGCTGCAATACAAATTCTGAGTTTTTGACTTAAATCAAGATAATATCTCTTTCTTGCTTTAATGTATTCCTCAATGGCATAAGTTGCATTTAAAATACATCTTATATTCCTAAGCATTATTCGAGAAAAATTCAGGAGACCATAATGTTAGATAACCAAATTATCGCAACTATAAAGTCCACTATTCCTTTGATCGTTTCTACCGGGCCAAAGTTGACTGCTCATTTTTATGAACGCATGTTCAGACACAATCCTGAATTAAAAGATGTTTTTAACATGAGCCATCAAACTAACGGCGAGCAGCGTGAAGCTCTTTTTAATGCCCTTTGTGCTTACGCTTCTAATATTGATAACTTATCTGCTCTTCTACCGGCTGTAGAAAAGATCGCTCATAAACATACGAGCCTAAATATCCAACCGGAACACTATAAAATTGTCGGTACCCATCTGCTGGCAACAATTGATGAACTATTTCATCCGGCTGATGAAGTTCTCGATGCCTGGAAAAAAGCCTACGATATATTGGCCGATGTTTTTATCAATCGGGAAGAAGCCATTTATCAGGGTAGCGAATCTTCGGCAGGAGGTTGGCGGGGTTTACGTCAATTTCGTGTCAGCCGTAAACAACTGCAGAGTGATATCATTACCAGCTTTGAGTTCGTACCCGTTGATGATGACAAAGTCGCGGATTATAAACCGGGGCAATATTTGAGTATCTATCTGGAAGATCCAACCTTTAAAAACCGCGAAATTCGTCAATATTCATTAACTTCGGCTCCAAATGGCCGCAATTATCAAATTGCTATTAAACGGGAGCCTTATGGCAAAATTTCGAATCATATGCACGACAAAGTACAGGAAGGAGATATCATATCGCTATCTGCACCAAAAGGTGATTTCTTCCTTGATGTCCAGCCTGATACCCCTGTTACCCTCATTTCAGCGGGAGTCGGATTAACTCCGATGATGAGTATGCTGCAATATCTGCACGGTCAGCAGCACCAAAGTGTAATCAATTGGTTTCACGCAGCAGAACATGGCGGCTATCATGCCTTTGCCGATAAGGTGAAAGAAATTGCCCAATCCATGCCGATTCTGAATTCTCAGGTTTGGTATCGTGAACCCAGAGATAAAGATCAGCAGGGCGTACATTATCAACATGCCGGATTGATGGATCTGTCTCTTGTAAAAGAGGCGATAAGTGCTGAAGGGATGCAATTCTATTTCTGTGGGCCGTTGGCTTTCATGCAACATATTGCCAAGCAGCTAATAACCATGGGTATTAACGAGCAACATATTCACTATGAATGTTTTGGCCCACATAAAGTGATCTAACATGAATTTATGCACAATTTTTTGTAAATTTAGTGAAAAGCATAAATTTGGGGATAAGTGATAACGGTTAAGACAGCTCAGTATGTCAGCATTCCACCTCTTATTAAGAGGTGGATTAATTACCCATATTACCGCCGTTATCACTTTTTCAGGCAATTCAACTTTTCAAGCTATTCTCTTTTCTCTTTGCAAAGAATGTGGAATGCGGTTAAACCGCCTCTTCGTCCTGTTCACCAGTACGAATTCGCACAACGCGAGCAACATCAAAGACAAAAATCTTGCCATCACCGATTTTGCCAGTTTGTGCAGTCTGCATAATAGTATCGACACAGGTATCAACAATATCATCCGGTACGACAATTTCTATTTTGACTTTAGGCAGAAAGTCCACCATATATTCTGCACCACGATACAGTTCAGTGTGCCCTTTCTGACGACCAAAACCTTTTACTTCTGTCACCGTCATACCAGTGATACCGACTTCAGCCAGAGCTTCACGCACATCATCGAGCTTGAAAGGTTTGATAATTGCATCAATCTTTTTCATGAAGTTTTCCTGTTATTACCAGTTATTACGCCCGAAACCAGACGTAATCGGATAGCGCCTGTCTTTACCAAAATCACGCTGTGTAATACGTGGACCAATCGGTGCCTGACGACGTTTATATTCATTGATGTCCACCAACCGGATCACCTTACGAATAATAGCTTCATCAAAACCTTCAGCCACTAAGTCAGCCACAGATTTATCTTTTTCGACATATCCCTCAAGGATGGCATCCAACATGTCATACGGTGGTAAGCTGTCCTGATCGAGCTGATCAGGAGCCAGTTCCGCAGATGGTGGACGATCAATGACACGCTGAGGAATAGCAGGAGATACTGTATTACGGTATTTCGCTAATGCAAATACCATAGTTTTTGGAACATCTTTCAAAGCATTAAAGCCACCAGCCATATCACCGTACAGGGTCGAGTAACCTACCGCCGATTCGCTTTTATTGCTGGTTGTCAACACCAAACGACGGCGTTTGTTTGACATTGCCATTAAGACAACTGCCCGGCAACGTGCCTGTAAATTCTCTTCAGTGGTATCTTTCTTTGTACCCGCAAATATAGGCTCCAATTGAGCCATAAACGCATCAAACATAGGTTCGATAGATACTATGTCAAATTCAACACCGAGTAATTCTGCTTGTTCTCTGGCATCATGAATACTCATTTCAGAGGTATAGCGGAATGGCATCATCACAGCCTGTACATGCTCTTTACCCAAAGCATCAACAGCAATTGCCAGTGTCAAACCTGAATCAATACCACCGGATAAACCGAGTAATGCTCCCTTAAAACCATTTTTCTGCACATAATCACGTACAGAGAGCACCAATGCCTTATAAATTTGTGCAAGTGGCGGTAATTGGGGAGCCGGATTTGCCATCGGCTCAATTGTCATTTCATTGAAACGACACTGTTCAACTTGTTCTGCAAAAGCTACCATGCGATGAGTAATTTCACCGTTTACATCAAAAACTTTTGAACAGCCATCAAAGATCAGTTGATCTTGTCCACCAACCTGATTCAGGTAAATTATTGGCAAGTGAATACGCTGACAGTGTGATTTAATCAATGTGCTACGGATATTCGGTTTTTCACGATTAAAAGGAGACGCATTAATGGACAGAATGATATCAGCTCCTGCTTCTTTCAAGGCATCAATCGGCGCATCGAACCACAAATCTTCACAAATCAACAAACCGAGATTATAGCCTTTAAATGGTACAACACAGATTTGCTTGCCCGCTTTGAAATAACGTTCTTCATCAAAAACACCATAATTGGGTAATTGTTGTTTGAAATAACGGGCAACGGTTTCACCTTTCCAGAACAGAGAAAGAGCATTATATATTTTTCCGTCCTGTTGCCACGGATGGCCAACTAAAATACCAACCTGAGAGCTTGCTTCCTGCAAACGTACTAATTGTTCACGACAGCGCTGATGAAAATCAGAACGGAACAGTAGATCTTCAGGAAAATATCCCGACAATGCTAACTCAGAAAACACGACGAGATCAGCGCCCTTTTCTTGCTGTTCTTGCACTGTCTGCAACATGCGATCGCTGTTGCCTTCGATATCCCCTACTAACCAGTTTAATTGAGCAAGGGCGATATTAAGAGTACGACTCATAGAATGCGGCTCTCCTGGGCCATTATTCACTTCTCTGCCTGATGAAGACAGTCAATCTCTTACGGCTTTAAATACCGTTTCAACTTTATGGATTTAAATAACAGAAAGGTTATTCTTTAAAATCGTTAGCATCCAACTCATGACGAGCCAACAATTTATAAAACTCTGTTCGGTTACGTCCTGCCATACGAGCAGCATGGGTAACATTCCCTTTTGTCATTTGCAACAATTTGCGCAAATAATTCAGTTCAAACTGACTACGCGCTTCCACAAATGTCGGCAATGCCGTATTTTCGCCTTCTAATGCCTGCATAACTAAAGCATCACTAATCACCGGAGCTGTCGTCAATGCTACACACTGCTCGATAACATTGACCAATTGGCGGACATTACCCGGCCAACTGGCAGCCATCAGACATTTCATCGCATTAGTGGAAAAGCTGCGCACAAAAGGTTTATGGCGTTTGGCCGATTCACGCAGCAAATGATTTGCCAATAAAGGAATGTCTTCTGCACGTTCATTCAGAGCCGGGATTTTCAGGTTAACTACGTTTAATCGATAATAGAGGTCTTCCCTGAATTCATTACGCTGCATCGCTTTTGGCAAATTACGGTGAGTTGCGGAAATGATCCTGACATCAATATCCAAATCTCGGTTACTTCCCAAAGGACGGACTTTACGCTCCTGCAAGACCCTTAATAATTTGACTTGTAGTGCTGATGGCATATCACCAATTTCATCAAGGAACAGAGTTCCTCCTTGTGCGGCCAGAAATAGGCCTTCCCGGCTACTGACTGCCCCAGTAAATGCACCTTTAGCATGACCAAATAACTCAGACTCCAACAATTGTTCAGGTAAGGCGCCGCAATTAATGGCAATAAAAGGTTTTTTCGCACGCGGGCTTGCACGATGGATAGCCTGAGCCAGAACTTCCTTACCCGTTCCGCTTTGCCCATTAATCAGAACACTAACGTCAGATTGAGCCACCATTTTCGCCTGCTCCAGCAGACGCAACATTAGCGGGCTGCGTGTGACAATTTGTTCACTCCACTTTCCATCTATAGCTGGTGTTGATAATTCCAGCGCATCATCAATAGCTTTATAAAGTGCATCACGATCAACGGGTTTAGTCAGAAAACTAAATACCCCTTGTTGTGTCGCAGCAACAGCATCCGGGATAGAGCCATGTGCTGTGAGAATAATCACCGGCATACCGGGATGCTGTTTTTGGATTTCCGCAAACAACGTCATGCCATCCATTTCATCCATGCGTAAGTCACTAATGACCAAATCCACTTTCTCTTTCAGCAACATGCGTAATGCTTCATGCCCACTTTCCACTGTTGTGACACGAAATCCTTCACTAGTCAGACGCATCCCCAATAATTTTAATAGACTTGGATCATCATCAACTAAAAGAAGATGAGCGGGATTGCGTACGGTCATGGTGATTCAGCTCCTTTTTCTTCTGAAGAATTAGCTTCTGTTTTCGTTTGCGGGGTTAACTCTGATCCTGTTTCTGGCTTGTTTTCCGGTTTAGTTTCCGGTTTAGTATTATTCACCTTATTACCCGTATCAACTGCATGTTCTCTTTCACCTTGTCCGGTTTCACCTGAAACCGGAGAGTTAGAATTGTTCTGGACTTGCTTGCGGGAAGAAAGCTGACGTTCAATATCCGTTAGATTTTCTAATTTGCGGGATATTGAACGCAGTTCATACTCCAAACGGGCCCGTGTCTCTTTCAATCGATCAATTTTGGCATCACTGTCAAATTGTAATCGTTGATATTTTGACTTTTGTTCTGCCAGATTGATTTTTAAATATTGCTGTTCACTCCACAACTGCAACAATGACAATATTGAAGACGGAAATTGCAGGCTATATCGATTCAAACTTTCCATAATCTTACGCCGTTCAATTAATGACGGTGCAGCTTGGTCGATAAGGATACTCTGCTTAAAAACTTGTGACCATTCTGTCGGCGTAAACCGTTTTGCCATATTGCGGGCTTCTACTGGAGGCAGTTTATTCGTACAGTCCATCAATTTTAACCAATAAAGACCATTTTCCGTTGCGGCTGGTTTTGCGATATCCCATATTACATCGCACCCCTTGATGCGATAATCTGTGACACGTTGCTCTGGTATAATAGATTCGGCAATCGTGACTAAATCATCAGAACCGGAATTTGAGACACATCCTGTCAGTAAATAGGGAACAAACAGTAAAACTATGGCACGAAAACGCAGGAGTGAAGCTCGTTCAAACAAGCACGCTATAACCGCCGTTTTTTTCATTGTTCGGGTCTCAATATCTTGCTGCTCCGTTTTCATCATCTCCGTCTTCATCATAAAGTGGTGAATAAACCTGTTGTGCATATTATTTAGTCATTCTCTGCGGTTAATGGCAGTTCAATCCGAAAGCATACATCAGCAAAGTCAGTTTCTATCAGATGAAGTTTCCCTCCCATCCGTTTGATACAGTCCTGCGCAATACTCAAACCAAGGCCACTTCCCTTGACCGCTCCTTTGCGCTGAAGTTTTCCTTGGTAAAATGGTTCAAAAATCATGCTTTTTTCTGAATCAGGGATAGGCGTTCCTGTATTGGCAATGTCAATCTGAATATTTTTATCTAATTGCCGACTGGAAATCCAAATGTTACCGGATTCAGCGCCATAGTGCACTGCATTGGAGTAGAGATTATCAATGACTCGCATCAATAGTTTAGGTTCAGCCCAACAATTATCAGCATCTAATTGGATTTTTGTATAAATATTTTTTGACCGTGCAGGCAACTGATGTGACAGAACAACACTATCAACGAGTTCTTTTAAAGACACCATCTGGTGTTCAGCAGGATTATTCACGATGTTACGATTATATTCGAGCAATTGCTCAATAAGCTGCTGCAAATGTTTACTACTGCTATCCAGAATACTGACCACTTCTTTTTGGTCGGTTGTCAGTGGCCCGGCAATTTCATCCGCCAATAATTCCGTACCTTCACGCATACTGGCGAGAGGTGTTTTCAATTCATGGGAGATATGACGTAAAAATTCATGTCGTTGAGATTCAAGCCAAGATAGACGCTCACTCAACCAAATAATCCGCAATGCCAGTGAACGTAATTCTCTGGGGCCTTTAAAAGATTCAATCTTACTTTCCAGTGTTTGTCCTGCACCTAATCGATTGATCATTCGTTCAATGCCTTTTACCGGCCCAATGATCATCCGGGTAAAAAGTGCGATTAAGAAAGCACTCAGCAGGAATAGAATTAAACTTTGCCAGCCAAAAAACCGCCCCTTATCAGCAATGTCTTTCTGCAATTGCTCACCACGGGCGAAAATGATATTGCGTGTTTCCTGTACTAACTGATTATTGGCATTTGAGAACTGCTCAAGCAGTTTAGCCGACTCAGGCTCTGGTACGCCATTATTACAAGTGATATTTGTCAGGCCCGACAAAAGTTGATTAAATTTATCCTTATATTCTCTATTAGCCAGCATCGCCATCTGATTATTCAACATACTGGTATACTGTTGATATTGACGTTGATAGAGTTTTTCCAGCCGGATATCTCCCAATACACAATACTGACGGTAGCTGCGTTCCATCTCAAGAGCGACACTTATCATTGCTTCACTACGCCGGGCATCAGATAGCGTTGCGCGGTTAATTTCTGCCGCTTGTGTACTGAGCTGATCAAGACTTTGATATGCCTGATATGCCAGTACCAACAACGGCAATAGCACCAGCCAGAAAGCCATTACAACCAATTGACGCAATGAGCGGGGAAATAAACGCCATTTTTTCAGAGAAATCATCTTATAACCTGTAATTACATTGATGCTAACCGACATAAATAGCTATAAAGAGTGGTATGTCAAGATGATACTTGTGCACAAGATGCGGAGGAAGACATTGTCTCCAATAATGACGGCGGGGTAGTATTTTTTCTACTACCCCCGCC
>NZ_CAWMEB010000417.1:0-68994 GCF_963866145.1 Xenorhabdus sp. NBAII XenSa04 | reverse complement strand
TCCTGCACGACCCACCATCTAAAATTCTCATTCCACACATTTCCTAGGTGAACCGTTAAATTAGTCAGTAGAACTGTTGGCTCTTAATCAATCGATCACAGGTTCAGGTCGAAAATTTATTCCTCTTATAATACGTTAAGATCTCTAAAATACTTAAAGACTTTTGTTTAATAATTCGCTATCTTGTTTAGCATTTAAAACAATTAAGAGCAAAATAATCGATTTTCATCTTAATTCTACGTTTTTTGTATTAATATACTAAACATTATTTATGGTAAGGATAAGAAAGCATGGATTTTTTCAACATTCATAACATATTAGTACATATTCCGTTAGGAACAAATGGTTATAATCTCTCATACATAGAAGCTGTTGGTACAATTGCCGGTTTATTATGTATTTGGCTCGCCAGTCAAGAAAAAATCATTAATTACCTGTTTGGTTTGATTAATGTGTCATTATTTGCTGTGATATTTTTCCAAATTCAACTCTATGCCAGTCTTATCCTACAAATCTTTTTCTTCGCCGCTAATATTTATGGTTGGTATGCCTGGAGCCGAATCAACGAACAGAAACAAATAGAATTAAAGATCCGTTGGTTGAACCCTAAACAAATGCTTAGTGTTGCGGCAGTTTCTATTATTTTTATCCTGATCATGACATTCAATATTGATCAGATCTTTGGTTATATGGCAAAAATTGTGGTTCTTGTTTTACAGGGTATGGGTTCCAATATTACCATGCCGAATTTACAGCCAGATGCGTTCCCATTCTGGGATTCAGTGATGACAGTGCTATCGATAGTGGCAATGATTTTAATGACTCGTAAGCATGTAGAAAATTGGCTGATATGGGTGCTTATTAATGTTATTAGTGTAGTGATTTACTTTTATCAAGGTGTTCTGGCTATGTCGTTGCAGTACATTATCCTGACGGGGATCGCTCTGAATGGCGCTCGTTTGTGGATCAAAGCAACAAAAAATAATGAATGAAGTGTGATCTATTAAAAACGTAAACTAACAGTTAGCGCAGGCCATAAGTCATTAATTGCCTTATGGCTTGTTTATTTATATTTTTCTGTGAAAAAAGTTCTTTTCTTACCCACAAAGATTATTTACAGGACAGCGCCTAACAGTTAGATTGAGATCACAAAATTATTTCAAATAACTGTAAACTCATTAGGTGGAAGGTCGATGAATTACCAGAATGACGATATAAAAATAAGGAAAATAACAGAATTATTACCACCAGTTGCATTGCTCGAAAAATTTCCTGCGACAAAAGATACTGCTATTACTGTCCGTGAATCCCGTGAAGCTATTCATAACGTTTTAGCGGGTGAAGATGATCGTCTATTGGTAGTAATTGGCCCGTGCTCAATTCATGATCCAAAGGCTGCATTGGAGTATGCAGAGCGCCTGAACAAATTACGTAAGGAATTAAAGGCAGATTTGGAAATCGTGATGCGGGTTTATTTTGAAAAACCTCGTACCACAATAGGTTGGAAGGGGTTAATTAATGACCCGAAAATGGATTGTAGTTTTGATATCAATGATGGATTACGCATAGCACGTAAGCTTCTGATAGATATTAACGACATGGGATTACCCGCAGCAGGCGAATACCTTGATATGATCACACCTCAATATCTTGCAGATCTCATGAGTTGGGGAGCGATAGGAGCGCGTACAACAGAGTCCCAGGTTCATCGGGAATTGGCATCTGGTCTTTCTTGCCCGGTTGGTTTTAAGAATGGTACTGACGGTACAATAAAAGTTGCGATTGATGCCATTAATGCAGCCGGCTCATCACACTGTTTCCTGTCAGTGACTAAATGGGGTCACTCTGCGATTGTTAACACGGTAGGTAACCAGGATTGCCATATTATTCTGCGTGGTGGTAAGGAGCCGAATTATAGTGCTGAACATGTCGGTGCTGTCAAAGAAGAGTTGATAAAAGCAGGATTGGCACCACGGGTAATGATTGATTTCAGCCACGCAAACAGTGCGAAGCAATTCAAAAGGCAAATGGATGTTGGTACTGATGTTTGTGGCCAGATTTCCGCAGGAGAAACTGCGATTATCGGCGTGATGGTTGAAAGCAACCTGGTTGAAGGCAACCAAAGCTTGGCTGGTGACGAACCCCTGGTTTATGGTCAAAGTGTGACAGATGCCTGTATTGGCTGGGATGATACAGAGACTTTATTGCGTCAATTATCTCAGGCTGTCAGAGCTCGCCGGGGTTAAACCAGTATAAAAAGCCGGAATGATTTCCGGCTTTTGCTTATTATCTTTAAGAGATAGTCTGAATTACTTTGCTTTACCTTGGTTTGCTACTGCGGCTGCTTTTGCAGCGATCTCATCTGCATTACCCAGATAATAGTGTTTGATTGGTTTCATGTTTTCATCAAATTCATAAACCAATGGCACAGCAGTTGGGATATTCAATTCAAGAATTTCGTCTTCGCCCATGTTGTCCAGATATTTCACCAGCGCACGCAGGGAGTTGCCATGAGCGGCAATAATGACTTTTTCACCATTTGCAACACGAGGTCTGATAACTTCTTCCCAATAAGGGACAACACGTTCGATAGTGGTTGCCAGACTTTCTGTGACAGGAAGTTCTTCTGGTTTCAGGTTTGCATAGCGAGGATCATGGCCAGGATAACGTTCATCATCTTTAGTCAGGTCTGGAGGCGTGATTGCAAACCCACGACGCCACAATTTAACTTGATCATCACCGTATTTAGCCGCTGTTTCAGCCTTGTCCAGACCTTGCAGTGCACCATAATGACGTTCATTCAGTTTCCAGCTTTTTTCAACTGGCAGCCATTGCTGATCGACTTGGTCCAGAATATTCCACAAAGTATGAATGGCACGTTTTAAAACAGAAGTGTAGGCAAAATCAAAAGTAAAACCTTCTTGTTTTAGCAATTGACCAGCCTGTTGTGCTTCAGTGCGGCCTTTATCAGACAATTCGACATCAGTCCAGCCGGTAAAGCGGTTCTCTTTGTTCCACTCACTTTCACCATGCCTTACAAGAACCAGCTTAGTTACAGCCATAGCTTAAACTCCTATCATTAACTTTTTAATACAAAATGAAATGGTCGCTGGGGGCATTATATGGCGCGATAGACCGAAACGGCAAACAATAGTCTCGGAACACCTGTTTTAAATCATGTTTGGGCACATCTGAAGACAGTTGCAGCCTGATTATTCCTGCCATTTTTCAAGTGCAGCTTCATTGGCGGCATTCACTCGTCTCGGTTACATAGCATCTGTTACATAGATCTATATTCCCCGAAGTTTGTTCTCTTGCCGTTGAACCGCATCTTGAAATTTATTGAGTATGGATGCAACTGGAGATTGATTAGAATCAGATTCCGTTTAGCTGATGACTGCTTTTATCGGATAAGTGTAAAACAGCAGATGTAACACATTAAGCGTAAAGTGGAAGCCGACAGCTACCCATAAACGTCCACTCCACATCCATGCTATACCATAAATCAGACCCGCCAGTGTTGCGAAAGCCATCAACAGGGCACCGCCAGCAAAATGAGCAACACCAAATATTAGCGAAGTTATGATAAGTGCAAAATAAGGGTTCATCCACTGGCTGAGTTTTTGTTGAATATAACCACGGAATAAGGCTTCTTCTGCCAATGAAACGAATAAGATATTGGCAGCAACAAATGCAGGAAACCAGCTAGGGAGATGGAGTTCAACGGCTAATCCACCGAGAACAGTCGCGAGCCCTAATAATGCAGGTATAGTTGCGATTAACAGTGCCCAACCATGTGCCGGAGCATTAACCACCGGATTGCGGCGGAATAAACTCGGCATGCAGCATAATAAAATAAAGGGGATCAATGCCTTGTCAAAATTAAAATACATGGAAAAAGGTGCGCTGAGTGGCCCAACCTGTACTTTATCCAGATATTTCAGGTTATGAAAACCGGGGATGTGATGTATAAATAATAAAATACTCACGATAACCAATAGCAATTCGGTTATATTTTTACCAATAGTATGCATTTTGGTATTGAAATAGATATGTGTTACACCCAACACACTTATCATTAATAGTGAGATAATCGCGGGATAGGCCAGCACATAAGTGCTGATCCCAACAACAATAGCTAAAAATGCAATGAAAAAAGCGATTTTTTGGCGAATATCTAGCAGTGCCAACGAAACGGCAAGTAAAGTCCAGCCCATACAACTCTCGGTTATTTTTGAAAAAATGGATAAATAGTCTAAAAATAGACCGAGATTTTATAGCAAGAGAGAAAAAATTCAAAAAAAATAGTAAAAATTACCAAAAAAGTGTTCCTTACCATTCTGCGAGCTGGCACACAATCTTCTTCATTCGAGAGGCGATGCAGTGTGTAAACTTACCCCTCTTAGTTTTATTGTGAGAGACATTAAGAACTCACGAAAGGGAACGAGAAGCCTGCTCTGTTTCATACCGGTAGACATCACCATCAGGAATAAATTTCAACCGATGAGTAATACATTCAGGCGCATCTTCCTGGTGGTGAGAAACAAACAAAAGTTGTGTATCACCACTTCTAATCATGATGTCAATAAAGCGCAAAACTAATTGACGATTGAGTGGATCAAGCCCTTGTAATGGCTCATCCAGAATTAATAATGTCGGATGTTTCACTAAAGCGCGGGTAATCAACACCAACCGCTGTTGTCCCCATGACAGGCTATGAAATGGACTGTTTGCAGTTGCGCCGGATAAGCCTAATAGCATTAGCCATTCATCAGCTAATTGTTGCTGACGATCTGAAACTGCCTGGTAAAGACCTATAGAATCAAAGAAACCGGAGAGGATAACATTACGGACGCTGGTACTGACACGATATTCGAGATGAATACTATTACTGACATAACCAATATGACGTTTTATATCCCAAATAGTTTCACCACTTCCTCGTTGGCGGCCAAATAAAATCAGGTGATTGTTATAACCTTGAGGATGATCGCCAGTGATCAGGCTGAGGAGAGTGGATTTTCCGGCACCATTTTCACCGATGATTTGCCAGTGTTCACCAGGATTAACCTGCCAGTTCAAGCCATGTAATATTGGTTTATCGTTGTATTGAACAACCATATTGTGCATTGATACTAAAGGTTGATCGGCGGGGAGTTGCTTATCAGCACGACATTCGTCTGGATCTGGTAGTTGAATGTTTTTTAGCGCTTCACTGTGTGCCAACTGTGCTACAAGAGATTCAGCCAAAATACGTTTTTTTTCTCCGACTAATGTCAAATGACAATCGGCCAATACACCAATTTGTTCGACAAAATCAGGGATCTGGTTAAATCGGTTTAAGATTAAAACCAGAGTGATGCCTTTTGTGGTCAGAGTTTCTAATAATTGAGATAATTGATTTCTGGCATAAGCATCTAACCCGTCAAAAGGCTCATCAAGGATTAAAAGGTCTGGATCGGCCATTAATGCCTGGCAAAGCAATACCTTGCGTACTTCTCCAGTAGAAAGATACTTAAAACGGCGTGAAAGCAAGTCTTTAATGCCAAAGTATTTTGTCAGTTCAAGGCACAATTCATTGTCTTTGTGATACATTTGGATCACTTCTGCGGCAGTACGTCCCGTATCTTCTTCATCCTCACTGAGCAAATCTGTATTGTTGCGTTGCCATTCTTCATCGATCAATTGCTGAAGCTGCTCGAAAGAGACTCGTATCGGAGTATGAAAAGAACAATGTGTTTCACCTGTCAGTTGAGTTAATTCATTTGATAAAACACGAGCCAGAGAAGACTTTCCACTGCCATTAGCGCCAACAAATGCCCAGTTTTCCCCGGAAATAATTTTTAGTGACGGTAGCCGCAGAATACGGGTGTCACTTAAACGGAAACTACTTTGCTTTACTTGCAATTCAGACATTTCTATTCCTTTTTAAGCAACATCAACTAAAGGATCACAGAAATAAGCGGAATAATGTTCAATGTCAATGAGTAATCGTCTGTTATTCGTTATGGGTTGATATTTTGGGAAGGGAGGTACAAAAATTGTTACAGCAATCGTTACAACAACCATTACAACAACAGTACAGATGCCCCTAACAAGTAAGTATCAGGGGCAAATATCGATAAAATATCGCTAATTAATATAATGCTGCAATAATCACCTTATCTGCATTAAAAAGCGCAGTCACAGAGTCATGCAGTTGAAGATCCAAATTTTCTATTTCCTGATTAGATAACGTGACACAAAGTGATTCACCACCATCAAGCGTCAGAATAATTTCACTGCATTGTTTTCCTGTTTCAATCTGGTTGATTTGACCAGATAACTTATTCTCAAAAGAGATCTTGTTGGAGGAAATTACAGCTACAGTGCCTTTGTTTAAGGTAATCCACGGAGCTTTAATTAAGGCGATCACCTCCTTACCTTTTGTCAGGTTTAATCGGTTAGCGCTTTGCTCTGTTACCGCAGCACAAATTGATGTTTTGTTATCAGCCAGCAGGATACGGATATTTTGCTGAACGCTCTCATCATCACGCTCGACAATGGTTCCGAAAAATTGATTTCTGGCACTGGTTTGTAGGGAAAAGCGGGATATGGCTGCTAACAAGCTATCCAAAGGTAATGGATCCTGATTGAGAACATCAAATGCTTTTTGCTGAATTTTTTCCAGCAGATCGTAGAGCTGTATCAGACGCTCACCATAACGTGTAAGTTGGGCACCTCCACCCCCTTTACCACCAGTTGCACGATCAACCAGTAACTCATCTGCGAGATGATTCATTTCATTGATAGCATCCCAGGCACTTTTATAGCTGATACCAGCCTGCTTAGCCCCCTGACTGATAGAACCCGTGATTTTAATCTGTTTTAGTAACTCGATTCGTCGGGGATCGGCGAAAACCCGGCACTGTAATTTGAGTGTTAACAATATTTCTGCTTGCATAGTGATTTATTCAGGCAACTATTTGAAAGTTTTTACAGAATAACTGTAAGAATCGCACGTTTCGTCGGTTACTGTTATCTTTTTATTGTCTAGAATAGTGAGATTGTTGTCTGTGCAGTACGTTGCTCTTGCCCTGGTAGGGGAGGGGACAAAGAGAGTTAAATACGGTACAGTTTATTTTAGGCTAGATGATAGTCACTCATGATATGAGGTTTACATGTTTGAGTTGATTAAAAGTATGGCGTTTGCGCTGGTTATGGTTCCTGTTGTCATGGCAGTAATTCTGGGATTGATTTACGGGCTTGGCGAGCTGTTTAACATTATTTCCAAAAACGAATCGAAAAATCTTGAACGAAAGCTTTGATCTCAGTTGATTGATCATCAGAGTTCACCTTACCCGGTTTTTCCGGGTAATTCTTTTTTGCTTTACACTTTTTCTCATCAACCGCCAGTTTACAAGTAAAAATTCTCCACATCCTGGATTGCAACACCTGCCTAAGTGAACACAAAAGCTAAAACTGGCTCACAACTTGCCGATTAATCTCAGAATAGTATTTTCATTTAACGTTGTATCTTGTTATATACAGCGCACCGTCTTGGTTATCATAAGTGGAATACAACATGAAAAAGCGCATAGCAAAGAATTTTTATCAGTTACTGACAGGAACTGTGGTTTCTTTTGCACTTGCCGGAAAGGGTTGGGCAGCGGAGAAGGTGACTATTTTCGCTGCTGCATCATTAACGAATGCACTTAATGATATTGCTGAGCAGTATAAAAAAGAAAATCGAGGAGATATTGTTGCTTCTTACGCATCGTCTTCAACATTAGCTCGCCAGATAGAGCAGGGAGCACCCGCAGATATCTTTGTTTCTGCTGATCAACAATGGATGGATTATATTTCTGATAAGAAACTTATTGTTGAAAATACTCGTCATACTTTGCTAGGGAATCAACTGGTTTTGATTGCTTCCAAAGAGGGTAAATTGAATAAAATCGATCTCAATCGAGAAACAAAATGGCAGTCTTTATTGTCTGGAGGACGTTTAGCGGTTGGTGATCCTGATTATGTTCCTGTTGGTATTTATGCTAAAGAATCACTGCAATATCTGGGCGCGTGGAACTTGGTTAACCCATTGTTGGCTCGTACCAATAATGTACGCAGCGGTATGGCTTTGGTGGAACGGGAAGAAGCGCCATTGGGAATTGTCTATGGTTCTGATGCCGTTGCCAGCAAGAAAGTGAAAGTGGTTGGTATATTCCCGCAAGAGAGTCATAAACCAGTGGAATATCCTATTGCAATTATTAAAGGTCATGAAAATCAAGCAGTACGTGATTTTTATGATTATCTCAAAACGCCTAAAGCCGTTAACATTTTCAAACGTTACGGCTTTAGTCCACTGTAGGAACTATACTTTTGGAGATGTTAAGTGAATATGAATGGCAGGCAATTTTACTGAGCCTGAAAGTCTCAGGTATTGCGGTGTTATTCAGTTTGCCATTAGGGATCTTGATGGCATGGGTTTTGGCGCGCTGTCAGTTTTTGGGGAAGTCTCTGCTTGATAGCCTTGTCCATCTGCCGCTGGTATTACCGCCGGTTGTTGTTGGTTACCTGCTGTTAATCAGCATGGGACGCCGAGGTGTACTTGGGGAATTTCTTTATAATTGGTTTGGCGTGAGCTTTGCGTTTAACTGGACAGGAGCTGCTCTGGCTTCAGCCGTTGTATCTTTTCCGTTAATGGTCAGAGCCATCCGGTTGGCATTGGAGGCTATAGACCTTCGTCTGGAGCTGGCCGCCCGCACATTAGGAGCAAGTTCACTTAAAGTCTTTTTTACCATTACCTTACCGCTTTCATTACCGGGAATAATTGTTGGCTCTGTGCTGGCTTTTGCCCGTTCACTGGGGGAGTTTGGCGCCACAATCACTTTTGTATCGAATATCCCCGGAGAAACACGCACTATCCCTCTGGCTATGTACACATTGATTGAAATGCCCGGTGAAGAAACGGCAGCGGCACGTTTATGTATCATTGCTGTAGTGCTGGCCTTGGTTTCATTGTTGATCTCTGAGTGGTTAACTCGTTGGGGAAGAAAGCGACTGGGGGCAGCATGTTAGAGCTAAGTTTTGACCAGCGTTTGGGTGATCTGCGTATGCAGGTTGATACCACTTTGCCAACAGAAAGCATTACCGCCATATTTGGGCTTTCAGGTGCAGGTAAGACTTCGTTAATCAATGTCATTGCTGGTTTAACCCGACCACAAAAAGGCAGAATTGCCTTGAATGAACGTATCTTGATTGATACAGAACAAAAAATTTTTCTGCCACCAGAAAAACGCCGAATTGGATACGTGTTTCAGGATGCCCGCCTTTTTCCTCATTATCGGGTCAAAGGAAATTTGCAATATGGCATGTCACCCGATATGCAACTGCAATTTGATAAAATTGTCGATTTACTCGGTATTGGGCATTTACTGTCCCGCTTCCCGATGACTTTATCAGGAGGTGAAAAACAGCGAGTTGCAATTGGGCGTGCGTTATTGACCGGGCCTGAATTACTGTTGATGGATGAACCAATGGCTTCATTGGATCTGCCGCGTAAACGTGAATTGTTGCCTTATCTGGAAAAATTGTCTGAAGACGTCAAGATCCCAATACTGTATGTCAGTCACAGTTTGGATGAAGTTATCCGTTTAGCCGATAATGTGGTTGTTATGGACAAGGGAAAAATCAGAGCCACAGGTTCACTGGAAGAAATATGGTCAAACAGCATACTGCGTCCGTGGTTACAAAAAGAGAGTCTTAGCAGCATACTACCTGTGATTGTGATGGATCACCATCAACGTCATCAGATGACGGCAGTAGCGGTGGGAGATAAAGCCCTTTGGTTGCCGAAAATCGATGCAGTTGCAGGAACTGACTTACGTATACGAATTGATGCATCGGACGTCTCTTTAGTCTTAGAACCACCAAGAGGCAGCAGTATCCGTAATACCTTACAGGTGAAGGTCATCGAGATCTTTGAAGAGGCTGGTCAGATTGATGTCAAATTGTCGTTAAGCGATCAATTTCTGTGGGCAAGGATCACACCATGGGCGCGGGAGGAGCTTAACTTACGCACAGGGCAATGGTTATATGCTCAGATAAAGAGTATTTCACTGAATCGTCACCTGTAAGGACAACTATTCATGAAAGAAAAAACTGAGAAAAAATAAAAGGGTAGATCATTCAGGGAGTGAAATTGTTTTTCGCTCTCCCTTAGATCCAGCTAATTAAGTGAGAAACTAAAGCACATATTTTCGAATGACTTCCGCAATACCGGGCTGAGCATTATTCTTTGTGACAAGATCTGCCCGTGCTTTGACATCATCGACAGCATTTCCCATAGCAACACCCAGACCTGCTGCTTTCAGCATGCTGAGATCATTATAATTATCGCCAAAAGCGAGGACATCTTTCATACTCATCCCTTGTGACTCTACCCATTGCTGTAAACGCATCCCTTTGCTATTGCCTTTTTTGGTGATATCGACCTGATCAAACCAGGACCATTCACATTCCAGACCCACATTTTTCTCAATTTGCTCGCTAACCTCACGCAGTTTCTCTAAATCGGGAGAGCTGGTAGCGAACTTCCAGATGAAATTCACATTGTGCAGCGCTTCCTGAAAATTCTTAATGTGCTGGAGAGTAGGGCGTTGGTGCTTAGGCAGAGAATTTGACCACGCAATGGTACGGGCAATTGTGTGTGGAAATTCATATAAAATAGCATCATCAACATACATCAGATGTTCAACTTCCGCACCTTGCAAATAAGAAAGTGCTTGAGAGGCTTCTTGAATAGAGAGAGGATCGGCAGCCAGAACTTTTTTAGCGTGGTAATCGTATAAATAAGCCCCATTACAGCAAATAGCCGGAGTATCGAGTTGGAGTGCTTGGTAGAAAGGGTGAATAGCAACATGATGACGCCCAGTGACAATCAAGACTTTAATACCCGTCTGGCAGGCTTCACTTAGGGCTGTTATTGACTCTGGCAGAATATTTTTTTGTGGATCAAGTAATGTTCCATCCAGATCCAGCGCGATAACGCGGTATGACATGAGTTAGCCTCTAGGTTGTTGATGATTTAAGCAAATATTATATGCTAATTAAAAACAGTTAAACTAATATGCATTCAGTTTAACAAACAAATTTTCCCAAGAATCATTACAGATCAATAAAATAGTGATGGAGCTTTAAGGAGAGCAAATGAAACAAGTGGTTTATACAGCCAGTCCGAATAGTTGTCAGATTCATGTCTGGTCTCTGAATATTGTTGGAGAACTTTCGTTACTCCAGACGGTAAATGTACCGGGTGAAGTACAACCGATGGTGGTTAATCCTGATGGTCAACACTTATATGTAGGGATACGCCCCCAATTCAACATCGTAACATATAAAATTGGCTCTGATGGTCGATTGGAGCAGCAAGCCATTGCACCATTACCGGGTAGCCCGACTCATATTTCAACGGACAAAGCAGGGCGTTTTTTATTTTCTGCTTCCTATAGCTTCAACAACTTAAGTGTTCACCCTATTGACAAAAATGGTGTGGTCAAAGCACCGATCCAAATTGTAGAAGGGTTGAAAGCGCCACATTCGGTCAATATTGATCGGGAGAATCGCCAATTATTGGTTCCATGTTTGAAAGAAGATCGTATTCGTATTTTTGATTTGAATGAGCAGGGATATCTGACAGAAAGCCGTACCGACGAAATTACAACAGAAGCTGGTGCAGGCCCACGCCATATGGCTTTTCATCCAGAAAAAGAGGCAATTTATTGCATTAATGAGCTCGATTCAACCGTAGATGTGCTGCGTAAATGGGAGAAATACCGCATAGTACAATCTGTTGATTCATTACCTGCTGATTTTTCCAGTGTCCGTTGGTCTGCGGATATTCATATCACACCGGATGGCCGTCATCTCTATACCAGCGAGCGTTCTGAAAGTGTGATTAGTCATTTCCGTGTTTCACAAGATGGCTATCATCTGACGTTAGCAGGACATTACCTGACAGAAAGTCAGCCTCGTGGTTTTGCCATAGATTACAGTGGTAACTTTTTAATCTCTTCAGGGCAGAAATCCGATCATATTTCAGTATCCAGCATTGATAAATACAGCGGAAAACTGACCCAATTGGCACGTTATCCGGTTGGTAAAGGTCCTATGTGGGTAACAATATTGGCATTGTAATTAGAAGCCGCGCAAATTTTTAGCGCGGCATTTGATTTTTCTTCTGAAGAATTATGCTGATATCCGGCTGTCTTTTAGGCAAGGCTAAAGGTGCCAACCCCTGAGAAAACAATAGGATATGTAACCAATATATGATGTTGATATACAGAAATTAAATCTCCCAAATAAACACTTCCTTTAAATAGACGCAGATATATTTTTTGCGGGTAAATGAAAAGCTGGAAATTAAGCGGAGTGTTTATAATTGTATTGGTATGGTGTATCACACCACCAAGGTAGAGATTATTAAAATTCAATTGTGGCATATTATATCCACCATAAATATACCCATTGAAATTAGCATTCCTTCTTGTATTCGGAGCAGTTCCAATTAAAACAGGATAAGATGATACTTGAATAAACGGATAACTTCCATATTGGAGGTATGTGTTAATATTAAAATATCCACTGACATATTCTGTTATATTTAAGCCAGGATGAGGTAATGAATTTGCCCCAGGGTTTTTACCAAATAAATGAGCCAGTTCAGGTTTCTCTTTTGCTATTGCCTCATAATGTAATTGTTCTTGCGCATACATATCGTTGGACTGTGTGAATATAGCTTCCAACTCGTCTTTAGAAGGAACAACTAAGTTTTCTTGGTTCATGATATATCCCTCTCTGGTTAGAATAAATATGACTGTGTACGCAATATATCAGAAAATTTATTTTAAATGATGAAGAATATAGCTAATTATTTACTAATATTTATCAGTGACTGATTTTTGAAGTTAAATCGGATAATTATATGGCGAGTTTAATGATATAAATCGATAAATGAATAAGTTGAAAAATAGAAGAGATAATTAAATTATTAGAAAAATAAGGCCAGCATAATTATAGTACTGGCCTTAATTGTTAAATTATTGCATCAGTAATAGCATTTGTCAGTTTCGACAATTGCTCAGGCTGAATAATATAAGGAGGCATTAAATAAATTAAGCGTCCAAATGGTCTTATCCAAACCCCCTGTTGTACGAAATGATGCTGTAGAGAAGCCATATCAACAGGCTGTTTCATTTCTACAACGCCGATTGCACCTAATACCCGTACATCTTCAACCATTTCATGTGATTTCAGAGGCAGCAACTCTCTTTTTAACTGGGATTCAATTGACTGAATACGTTGTTGCCACTGGCTTCCAGTAAGTAGTTTCAGGCTGGCGCTGGCAACGGCACAAGCCAGTGGATTGCCCATAAAAGTTGGGCCATGCATAAAACAGCCGGCCTTACTCTGGCTGATGGTTTCTGCTACATGGCGAGTTGTTAACGTTGCAGATAACGTCATATAACCGCCTGTTAGTGCTTTGCCTAAGCATAAAATATCTGGTTCGATATCAGCATGTTCACAGGCAAATAACTTACCCGTGCGGCCAAATCCGGTAGCGATCTCATCCGCAATCAGCAAAATCTGGTATTCATGACAAAGCTGACGGACCCGACGCAGATACTCAGGATGATAAATTCGCATTCCGCCCGCTCCCTGAACAATCGGTTCCAGAATGACAGCAGCGATTTCGTCATGATGCTGTTGCATTAATTGCCGGAAAGAAGCGATATCTTCTGGTTGCCATTCACCATCAAAACGGGATTGAGGGGCATCCGCAAACAGATGATTGGGGAGATAGCCTTTATAAAGGCTATGCATTGAATTATCGGGATCACAGACCGACATTGCGCCAAAAGTATCGCCATGATAACCATGACGTAGTGTCAGAAATTTCTGGCGTCTTTTTTCCTGTTTTTTCTCTTTGGCTTGCCAATATTGCAGCGCCATTTTCATGGCAACTTCCACGGCAACAGATCCGGAATCGGCCAGAAAAACACACTCTAATGGCACAGGAGTCATTGCCACTAGCTGTTTACACAGTTCAATAGCAGGTAGATGGGTAATACCGCCAAACATGACATGAGACATTTTGCCAATTTGAGTCGTTGCCGCTTCATTAAGCACAGAGTGATTATAGCCGTGAATGGCAGCCCACCATGAAGACATGCCATCAATTAACTTACGACCATCTGACAATACCAGTTCAACACCACTGGCTGAAACAACAGGATAAGTCGGCAGTGGATTGCTCATTGATGTATACGGATGCCAGATATGGCGCAGGTCAAATTCAATATCTGAATGATTCATGATAAATTTATTGTAAACCATTTTGTGTTTGTTTTAGTTGACATGATAGCGGCGTTATTTAAACTGACAACATTTTTCACACTGGAGAAATTACTGTGAGTGAGCGTCAACAATGGACTATCAAACAGGCACAGGCGCTATTTGATAAGCCTTTTTTTGAATTATTGTTTCAGGCACAGCAGATACACCGCGAACATTTTGATCCACAGCAAGTACAGGTCAGCACACTTCTTTCAATAAAAACCGGAGCCTGTCCAGAAGACTGTAAGTATTGTCCACAAAGTTCCCGTTATAAAACGGGTCTGGAAAAAGAACGCCTGATGGAGGTGGAAAAAGTCATTGAATCTGCACGCAAAGCCAAAAATGCAGGTTCAACCCGTTTTTGTATGGGGGCAGCATGGAAAAACCCACACGAACGGGATATGCCTTATCTGGAGAAGATGGTTAAAGAAGTTAAGGCATTGGGTATGGAAACTTGTATGACACTGGGAATGTTGAACTCATCTCAGGCGCAGCGTCTGGCAGAAGCGGGTCTGGACTACTATAACCATAACCTGGACACCTCGCCGGAATTTTACGGCAATATCATTACCACACGCAGTTACCAGGACAGGCTGGATACACTGGAAAATGTCAGGGATGTAGGCATTAAGGTGTGTTCTGGCGGTATTGTCGGTCTGGGTGAGGAAATTCGTGATCGGGCAGCATTGTTGGTACAACTGGCAAACTTGCCGAAACCGCCTGAAAGTGTGCCAATCAACATGCTGGTAAAAGTTAAAGGAACGCCACTGGAAAGTAACGAAGACGTCGATCCATTTGACTTTATTCGCACCATTGCGGTGGCTCGGATCATGATGCCGAAATCTCATGTCCGCTTATCCGCAGGGCGTGAACAGATGAATGAACAGACTCAGGCTATGTGTTTTATGGCTGGGGCCAACTCTATTTTTTACGGCTGTAAATTACTGACGACTCCGAATCCGGAGGAAGACAAAGACCTGCAACTGTTCCGCAGACTGGGCATCAATCCTCAGCAGACAAAAACAGCATTCGGTGATAATCAGCAGCAGCAACACTTGGCAGAAGCGATCATAAACAGTGCTGAAAATGAACAATTCTATAATGCGGCAATATGATGAATTGGTCAGATTTTATCTCCCGGCGTTTGGCTGAACGCCGGGGCACATCTTTATGGCGTAGCAGGCAAGTCCATTTGGGTTCAGATGGGCAACTCTTAGATACTGCTGATGGTCAGTATCTGAACTTTTCCAGTAATGACTACCTTGGGTTGAGCCAACATCCGCAAATTATTGCTGCCTGGCAACAAGGGGCGGAGCGGTATGGTGTAGGCAGTGGTGGTTCTGGGCATGTTACAGGTTATACCGCCGCTCACCATATGCTGGAACAACAACTGGCGGAATGGCTTGGTTATTCCCGGGCTTTACTGTTCATTTCTGGTTATGCCGCTAATCAAGGCGTGATAGCGGCATTGATGGAAAAAGAGGATCGTATTATTGCTGATCGCCTGAGCCATGCTTCATTGATGGAAGCCGCTATGCAATCTCCAGCTCAATTGCGACGCTTTCTGCACAATAATCCTGATTCTCTGAAACAGCATCTGGCAAAAGAGTGTGCAGGTAAAACATTTGTGGTCACTGAGGGCATTTTCAGTATGGATGGAGATAGCGCGCCACTTGATGTGATTGCACAGCAAACACAATCTACGGGCAGTTGGTTACTGGTTGATGATGCTCATGGTATCGGTATTCGTGGGGATGAAGGACGGGGTAGTTGTTGGTTGCAGAATGTGAAACCAGAGCTTTTAATCGTCACATTTGGTAAGGCATTTGGTTTAAGTGGTGCGGCTGTGTTGTGTGATGAGCAGACCGCAGAGTACCTGATTCAATATGCCCGACACTTGATTTACAGCACGTCTATGCCACCTGCTCAGGCTATAGCTCTTTCTGAAGCTGTGCGGCAAATCCGGGCTGGAGATGAATTACGCTACCGATTGCAAAATAATATCCGATATTTTCGCCGTGAGGCACAAAACTTACCTTTTTCCCTGATGGATTCTGAAACGGCTATTCAGCCTGTGATCATTGGTGATAATGAACGTTGTATCGCTTTATCCCACTCACTTATGCAACAAAAATTATGGGTAAAAGCGATTCTTCCACCGACAGTGTCACCGGATAGTGCCCGCTTGCGTATCACACTGACAGCAAATCATACCCGACAACATATTGATGCATTACTGGAGGTGTTGCGTGGTTCTGGCTGTTAAATGTGTTGATAAACAGGCGATTGCGGGAGCTTTTGGCAGGGCAGCCTCATGCTATGACATGGTTGCAAAGCTGCAACAACAAACCGGGGAATACCTGATGGAATTGGCTCGTGCAGAGGATACCGGTATGCGGGTATTGGATGCTGGTTGTGGCACCGGTTTTTTTAGTAACCGCTGGAAACAATGGGGTAAACAGGTTATCGCATTGGATCTGGCTGCCGGCATGTTAAACCATGCTCAGAGTCAGCAAGCTGCTGACTACTACCTGCAAGGCGATATTGAGCACTTAGGGCTGGCCGATAGTAGTGTAGATATCTGTTTCAGTAACTTGGCTGTACAGTGGTGTAATGATCTGCCATGTGCATTACAGGAATTCCATCGTGTAACCCGTCCCGGAGGCCTTATTTTATTTTCCACTCTTGCACAGGGCTCACTGTGTGAGCTGGAAGCAGCATGGGAGCGCGTTGATGCTTATCGACACATTAATCAATTCCTGTCTTTGCAGGCAATTGCTGATGCGTGTCAACCGTACCGGCATCAATTCATACACAAGCAATATAGCCAGCATTATCCACAGTTGCTGCTTTTATTGAATTCCTTGAAAGGTATCGGAGCTACACACCTTCATCGTGGCCGTCAACAGGGTTTGATGACGAAAAAACGCCTGAATGTTCTTTCAGAAGTGTATCCGAGAAAGAATGGAAGTTACCCATTAAGCTATCAAATTGTTTTTGGAGTCATTTATTGTGACAAATAAATACTTTCTTACCGGGACTGATACCGAAGTGGGTAAAACGGTTGTCAGTTGTGCCTTGTTACAAGCGGCGAATAAAAAAGGCTATCAAACTGCGGGTTATAAACCAGTGGCATCAGGCAGTGAAATCACTTCGGAAGGGGTACGTAATAGAGATGCTTTAGCTTTGCAGTATAACAGTTCAGTATCTCTGTCTTACCAGGAAGTTAATCCATTAGTATTTGTGGAACCTACTTCTCCCCATATTATCAGTGCTGAACTCAATCAGCCGATCGAATTTACTGTGATATCACAAGGTCTGGAAGAATTGGCGGTAAAAGCGAATTGGGTGTTAATTGAGGGGGCTGGTGGTTGGTACACACCGTTATCTGAAAATACCACTTTCGCAGATTGGGTGGTTCAGGAAAAACTGCCTGTGATTTTGACGGTAGGGATTAAATTGGGTTGTATTAACCATGCTGTCTTAACAGCAAAAGTTATTCAAGGTTCAGGTTTGGAATTAGTGGGTTGGATTGCGAATGAAATAGAACCCGCTGGCAAGCGTCAGGCTGAGTATTTAGCAACATTAAAACGGATGATTTCTGCACCCTTACTTGGTGTGATACCCCATTTAAGCGACTCAGATAAGAAAAATAACATTGGAGAATATATAAATATTGATTTATTGGTTAACTAATTATTTATTTGCTGTTAGTTAAAATAGCCCACTAAATAAGTGGGTTCTGGTGGAGATGTTGGTATAAAATACACTTTCTTTTAACAATTATTATCCTGTTTTTGCACAAAAAATAGCGTGAAACTATTTCAAAATAGTATGAAAACATTTCGCCATTGAAGAAATCCGCAGAAGAGGATAACTCTGCAACCTCCCATAGCTAATAGGATTTGTTGAGTTATCCACTGTTCCTGTGGATAACCTTGTGTATTAGGTTTAGAAAAGTAGTCTGACACAAGATGATACGCGGCTTGCACAAGATTTGCTGTTATTCTCTCCTTTGAATTTTTTTTGTTTAAAATTAGTTGGTTATATAAAATCAATCCTTTTCAACGCCTCTTGATCATTCTCTGCTTTATCATTTCAGTAGCTACAATGAAAATAGGAAAAAGTAAAATCGCTATCTGGGGATAAAAATAGCCTCAACTAATGTTAACTAATTGTTATTATCACCTTACGGTTGTTTCTGCTCTTGGTTAACGTCTGTCGGGTACAACTTTTGAATTGGGGACAATATTATTTTGCTGATCTACTTGAAGCTGGTTTTTTATCCAGTATTATAAGGGCGTTTTGGTTAGCATATATACGTGATGGATTTCAACGTGCAGTCAGTAAAGTTGTAACTTGAAAGATGAGTATATAGGCATGCAATGATATCGGGTGGAAGATGAGTAAAGAGACGAGCAAAGTATTCAAGTTATGTTCTGATTTCGAGCCTGGCGGGGATCAGCCAGAAGCTATCCGAAAATTACAGGATGGGCTGGAAGATGGTCTTGCCCATCAGACGTTATTGGGGGTTACGGGATCAGGCAAAACATTCACGATAGCCAATGTTATTGCAAATATGAATCGACCAACGATGATTTTGGCTCCGAATAAAACGTTGGCGGCTCAGCTCTATAGCGAAATGAAGGAGTTCTTTCCTGAGAATGCAGTAGAGTATTTCGTTTCTTACTACGATTATTACCAACCAGAAGCTTATGTGCCTAGCTCTGATACTTTTATCGAAAAAGATGCATCTGTGAACGAGCATATTGAACAGATGCGCTTGTCTGCAACAAAAGCCTTGTTGGAGCGAAAGGATGTTGTTGTGGTTGCTTCTGTTTCTGCAATTTATGGTTTGGGTGATCCCGATAGTTACCTGAAAATGATGCTGCATCTGACTAACGGGATGTTAATAGATCAGCGCTCTATCCTGCGTCGTCTGGCAGAGTTGCAATATACGCGTAATGATCAGGCATTCCAGCGAGGAACTTTCCGTGTACGTGGTGAAGTGATTGATATTTTTCCTGCTGAATCAGATGAACATGCGTTGCGTGTTGAATTGTTTGACGATGAAGTAGAACGGCTTTCTTTGTTTGATCCGTTGACAGGGCAGGTGCAATATAATGTTCCCCGTTATACTGTTTATCCCAAAACTCACTATGTAACACCACGTGAGCGTCTCCTCCAGGCGATAGAATATATTAAAGTTGAGCTGGATGAGAGACGTAAAGTTCTTCTGGCTTCAGATAAGCTGCTGGAGGAACAGCGTATAACCCAGAGAACCCAATTTGATCTGGAAATGATGAATGAACTGGGCTATTGCTCTGGGATTGAAAACTACTCCCGCTATCTGTCCGGCCGTGCTCCGGGGGAACCGCCTCCGACTTTATTCGATTACCTGTCAGCAGATGGTTTGTTGATTGTGGATGAATCCCACGTCACTATTCCACAATTGGGTGGTATGTATCGAGGGGATCGTTCTCGTAAGGAGACACTGGTGGAATATGGTTTCCGGTTACCATCAGCGTTGGATAACCGTCCGATGCGCTTTGAAGAATTCGAAGCTCTGGCACCACAAACCATTTATGTATCGGCAACACCCGGTCACTATGAACTGGAGAAATCCGGTAATGAAGTGGTTGAACAGGTGGTGCGTCCAACGGGTCTTATTGACCCAGAGGTTGAAGTTCGTCCAGTTGCGACTCAGGTTGATGACTTATTATCTGAAATTCGTGCCCGTGCAGCAAAAAATGAACGTGTGCTGGTAACCACTCTGACCAAGCGTATGGCGGAGGATTTGACAGAATATCTGGAGGAGCATGGCGAGCGGGTGCGTTATCTTCATTCTGATATTGATACCGTTGAGCGGGTGGAAATCATCCGTGATTTGCGCCTGGGAGAATTTGATGTACTGGTTGGGATCAACTTGTTACGTGAAGGTTTGGATATGCCGGAAGTCTCTTTAGTTGCAATTTTAGATGCCGATAAAGAGGGTTTCCTTCGGTCAGAACGTTCTTTGATCCAGACAATTGGGCGTGCAGCGCGTAACCTGCATGGCAAAGCGATTCTGTACGGTGATAAAATTACCGATTCCATGGCGAAAGCAATTAATGAAACAGAACGTCGTCGTGCTAAACAACAGGCGTTTAATGAAGAGCACGGTATTACACCAAAAGGGTTGAATAAAAAAATCGGTGATATTCTGCAACTTGGTCAACCTGTTAATGGTAAAGGGAGAACTAAGAGCAAAAGCAGAGGTAAAGCAGATTTGGGGATGGATGATTACCAAAAACTCTCAACGAAAGAATTGGAGAGTAAAATCCGCGAATTGGAAGAAAAGATGTACCAATATGCCCGGGATCTTGAATTTGAACAAGCGGCTAACGTGCGTGATCAGGTTCAGGCATTAAGAGCACAGTTTATTGTCAATTCTTAAATTGAAATGGAGAGTGAAATAATCACTCTCCATCGGCAATTTAGCTATGTAATCTGTAACATATGCTACTAACGAATGAATTACCCCAGTTTTTGCAACGTTTCTTCTATCGCTTGTCGTAATAATTCGCGATCATGACGATAAGGAATATCCTGAGCTTCCAAAATTTGTTGTGTGATAATCCTGTCATTCAAATTGCTGGTATCTGTGCATGGGCCAACAATGATTGCATTAATCATCTTGCGACCAATCGTATTCTCTATCATAGCGAGTTTATCTTTCAATGAGAGATCAGCGGCAGCATGACTGAGTTCTTTCCCTAAGTTACCGATATAAATCATATTGGCATTGCTGCGACGCAAGGATTGAGTTAAATCTTCCAACAGTAATACCGGCATCAGACTGGTGAAAAAACTACCGGGGCCGATTAGAATTAAATCAGCCTGTTCAATTGCTTCCAGTGCTTCTTTAGTAGCGTTAACATGGGGGTAAAGCATTAACTCTCGCGGGACACAATTTAGTTGGTCAATATTCACTTCACCATACACTGTATTTCCCTGATCATCTACGGCCATTAAATCAACAGATTGTTCAGACATAGGGATCAGATGAGCATTCACTTTCAGTAGATTGCGGATCAGATTAATCGCCTCAAGAGGCCGGACACTTAAATGATCCAACGCTTTCAACATCAAATTACCCAGATTATGCCCTGCCAGCTCGCCATTACCACCAAACCGATACTCAAACATAGCTGAAGCAACAGTAGGTTCCGTAATCAACTGATTAAGGCAATTGCGGGTATCTCCCCAAGCGATACCTCCTTCGGAACGTCTTATTCTTCCGGTTGAGCCACCATTATCTGTTGTAGTGACAATACCAGTCAGTCGGGTACTGAGAGATGAGAGGGAAGACATGACGCGCCCAAGTCCGTGACCACCTCCGAGGGCAACAACACGATCCAAATCGGCTAATATTCGGTTTCGCATAGGGTTCCTGTTACTGAATAAATGCAATTGAATAAATTTTATGTAATCTATCATAAAGTATGACGTTTTGAGCAATTGCCATGATTTTATGCGATTTTTATCAACTATTTTTCTACATAAATAGAATGAATAGCCGACAACAGTTTGATGTTGATGATGTTTATTAACTCTTTGTATATAAAGATATATATCGGTGTCGAAGTTAGCTTTTTATTGATTTAAGCGTTAGAATCCACACTAAGGCTTGGTTATTCACGTAATAGTTTACATGATGACCAAGTTTGAAATTAACCCCTAGCCTCTGCATCTAAGTCTTTGTTGTGTAATTTTTTACTAATTAGTTCTACATAATAATTAGTTCTACCATAAATAGCCCTGTCAAATGGATACCACACCGATATGATGCTTTGGCCGTGGCTCTTGAGTCACCAGGGTGCAAGACAGAAATGCCTGCATCCCCCATGATTGGAAGGTGTTATAGTGGAACAACTCATAGATATGTTCTCCCGCAAGTTTTACTATTTGAGGTTATCGATTACTGATGTATGTAACTTTCGTTGCACCTATTGCCTGCCCGACGGTTACCAACCTAACAGCTCTCCCTCCAGGGAACACAAATCATTTCTGACCCTGCCGGAGATCCGTCGTATCAGTCGTGCGTTTTCCGAGCTTGGTACAGAGAAGATTCGTCTGACCGGAGGAGAACCTACTATGCGCCGTGATTTTTGCGATATTATTGCGACGGTGCATGAAAATCCGCAGATTAAAAAAATTGCTGTCACGACTAATGGCTACCGTATGGAGCGTGAAGTTGCTCGCTGGAAAGAAGCCGGCCTTACAGCAATCAATGTGAGTGTAGATAGTCTCGATCCCCGCCAATTTTACGCTATTACCGGACAGGATAAATTTTTCCAGATTATGCGTGGCATTGATGCGGCCTTTGAAGCGGGTTTCAGCACAGTAAAAGTTAATTCGGTGTTGATGAAAAATATCAATGATACCAGCCTGCCAGCTTTTCTTGATTGGATAAAGCACCGTTCAATTCAATTGCGTTTTATCGAATTGATGGAAACGGGAGAAGGGAGTGCAACTTTCCAACGCCATCATCTTTCTGGTGAGGTGATCCGGCATCGTTTACTTCAACAAGGTTGGCAGCAACAGCCGCGAACACGTAGTGACGGGCCAGCTCAGGTGTTCAGGCATGCAGACTATCAGGGAGAAATCGGCTTGATCATGCCGTATGAAAAAGATTTCTGCCAAAGTTGTAATCGCCTGCGTGTTTCCGCTATTGGCAATCTTCACCTGTGCCTGTTTGGAGAGCAGGGGATCCCGTTACGTGATTTATTATCCGATGACACATCACTTAATGATTTGAAATTACGTATTCAGGGCGGGTTGCGTCATAAACGTGAAACGCATTTTCTGCATCAGGGGAACAGTGGCATTACCCCTAACCTTTCTTTTATTGGCGGTTAATTTAACGGCTTAATTTATTTTCAGGAGCAAGCATGTCCCAATTAACTCATATCAATACTGCGGGTGAAGCTCATATGGTGGATATTTCTGCCAAAGCAGAAACTGTGCGTGTGGCCAGAGCGGAAGCTTTTGTTGAAATGCAGGCCGAAACGCTGGCTATGATTATGGCCGGCGATCATCACAAAGGGGATGTTTTTGCAACGGCCCGCATTGCGGGCATTCAGGCAGCGAAGCGGACTTGGGAATTAATTCCCTTATGTCACCCTTTGTTACTCAGCAAAGTTGAGGTTCAATTAGAGGCACAAACAGAACATAACCGCGTCAGAATTGAATCCTGTTGTCGTCTGGCAGGCAAAACCGGGGTGGAAATGGAGGCTCTGACAGCCGCTTCCGTAGCAGCACTGACAATTTACGACATGTGCAAGGCAGTACAAAAAGATATGGTTATCGGGTCTGTACGTTTGCTGGAAAAAAGTGGTGGAAAATCGGGAAATTTTAAGGTGGAAAAATGATAAAAGTTCTGTTTTTCGCTCAAATCCGTGAGTTGGTGGGAACCGATTATCTTGAAGTGTCCAGTGAATATCCAACGGTGGCCCATCTTCGTCAGGCACTACTTGAAAAAGGCGAGCGCTGGAAATTGGCATTGGAAGAAAGCAAATTGCTGGTAGCTGTGAATCAATCTTTTGTTCATGCTGAACATCCTCTGCGTGATGGTGATGAAGTGGCATTTTTTCCACCTGTTACAGGAGGATAAGCGTGAAAAATACACGGATTTGTGTCCAGAAAGAGGTATTTAATGTTGGAGCAGAATACCAATGGCTGGCACAGTGTGATGAAGATGGTGCGGTCGTGACCTTTACAGGCAAGGTGCGTAACCACAATCTTGGCGATAATGTCCGGGCGTTAATATTAGAACATTATCCGGGCATGACGGAAAACATGTTGCAGAAGATTGCTGAGGAAGCTCGCCAGCGTTGGCCATTACAACGTATCAACATTATTCATCGTATTGGAAAGTTATATCCGGGGGATGAAATTGTATTTGTCGGCGTAACCAGTGTCCATCGCAGCATGGCTTTTGCTGCGGCTGAATTTTTGATGGATTATTTGAAGACTCAGGCTCCTTTCTGGAAAAAAGAACTCCTTTTTGATGGAGAGCGTTGGGTGGAAGCAAAGGAAAGCGATCGGGAAGCAGCCAGTCGTTGGTTAACTCAATGATATAAAGTCAGAAAAAATACATTAGTGGAGTAGTTTGCGAACTATCTCTAAAACTGGGTAAAGAAATAATATGTCACTAAAATTGTCATTAATTGGCAGATGGTTTTGTTCATGTTTTATGCTAATGTATAGCATTTGAAATAGATTGTTTATTTTTAACAGTCTTAACCCTTAAACATTGTCATAAAAGGTACTCGTCATGGACCGATATCAACGTTCTAGTGGTTCGATTGTCCAGCAAGCTGGTTCAGGTATACAAACTTATATGGCGCAAGTCTATGGCTGGATGACTTGTGGTCTGTTGTTAACCGCATTTGTTGCATGGTATGTGGCAAATACGCCAGAAATTTTATCTGCCATCTTCAGTAACTCTATCGTATTTTATGGCTTGATCATTGCACAACTTGCATTGGTGTTTGTGCTGTCTGGTCTGGTGCATAAAATGAGTGGTGCTCTGGCAACAGGGCTGTTTATGCTCTATTCCATGCTAACCGGGCTGACGTTATCCAGTATTTTTGTCGTTTACACCAGTAGCTCTATTGCCAGCACTTTTGTTATTTCGGCAGCGATGTTTGGTGCACTGAGTGTCTATGGTTATACCACGAAGCGTAGCTTGAGCGGTTTAGGCAGTTTCCTGTTTATGGGGCTAATCGGTATTGTATTGGCTTCTCTGGTCAATATCTGGCTAAAAAGTCCGGCTCTGATGTGGGCCATTACCTATATTGGGGTTCTGATCTTTGCTGGTTTGACTGCTTACGATACTCAGAAACTGAAAGAAATGGGTGCTGAACTGGATGTCAATGATAAAGAGAACCTGCGTAGATACTCCATTACTGGTGCACTAACGCTGTATCTGGACTTTATCAACCTGTTCCTGATGTTGCTGCGTATTCTGGGTGATCGTCGTTAATTACTGCGATTTCTGTCCTAAAATATTAAAGACCCTGTTTGGCAGGGTCTTTTGCTACTGGCTTTCAATATAAGGATTTTTCTTCAGTTTGGACTACAACGAATACCGAGAGTTTGAAACAATTAATTATCTGTCAAAGAGATTAATATAAGAAATTGGTGAGCGAATTTTGTTTTGTTATAGACAAGGTAATTAATGATTATTCATGATCTCTAAGATGAATTTTAATTTTCTCGTGGTCGTTATCATTCCTTGGTACGACATCAAACATGCCATTATTACCGAATTGGTCATAGATACTTATATACATGTTGTACCAAGTATCTTGTGTTTTACCAATGGAATCGAATCCCATGAAAATGACGGTAAAACAAAGAGCATTAGCTTTTTGTCTAATTTCTATATCTATAGGATGTGGAATATCTAAATTAAACCACTTAGTATTGCCCACGGAGACGGTCGTATGTTCGCCTAATGACCAGAGAAAATGTGCATAATAACGAAAATACCCGACATTTATATGATAGAGTTGATGAACAGAATCGAGTGCACCGCCGACATTTTTTAATTTTATAATATTCCGTTCCCCACATTGATCTTTTGGCTTAAGAGATACATATGTATTGAATTGATTCCAGAAGAAGTAGTCTTCCCGTTCATTATGAGTTGCGATAAGTTCTTCATTTATTTCTAGATCGGACATGTGATAATATATTTCATTATTCGGTGTTAATTGGATAAATGCTCCCTCTTTTTCCTGATGAGCAGTAGAGTATTTACCTTTTGGGGCATTAACTGATACAGCTATCTGTTTAGCTTGATTCTCCACTTTAGGTGAACAATATATATATAAAATTACATTATTTTCTGATTTATCATGTTGGTATTGTTTAATACAAGATGAATTTTCTGATATTGCTGTAAATTCGTTGGGTTCATTGGTATATGACCAAGTAAAGTTGTCATCTTCTTGTGCATTATAAATAAGTTTCTCTTCTGTATTATAGTCAACTAGATAAATATGTTCTGAAATTAATTTGCTCGAAATGGATATAGTATTACCTGAAATATCAGTTGGTTGTACTTGGATGATGACCGCAACCATATTTCTTGAGTTAGCAAATATATTAGCATTATTACCTTCTTTTATATAACAAAGTTTTATTTTAAGATCATTTAATCCATGCCAATCAGAAGATTGATTAATATTTTTAATATTATCCATAAAACTATCCTCTTAGATCATAGTGTTATTATTTGTAATAATAAATTAGTTTAAAATCCTTGTATAACAAATGGAAATACAAATAAATCTCCTTTAATCATATGTTAATTATGTTCTTATGCCGTTGGTAACTTAGCTGAGGAAACAGTTACGTTGCAGCAGAAAGGGAATGAATCCCTGGAAACATAGATAGAATCTACAGTGGCTAGGGTGAACGATCACTGCCAACAAAAAGGCAACTTGAAAAGTAAAGACTCTACTAAAAGAAAAATAAGAAGATATTCACCTCTCTTCTTTTAGTGTAGAAGAAAAAATCCGCGTATCAACTCATAGGATGGAAAAATGGTTATTAGGCGACTTCTCTGCCGTTAGGCAATCTTACTCCGAAATAACCGATAAGCGATTCCATTTGTAGTGACAATAATCAGCAATAATGGCCATAAACTATGCCAGATAACTGAAAAATCAGCACTTTTTAAATAAATTTGCTTGGTTATATCAGTAAAATGCCGGATTGGGTTTATCCACGTTATGTTTTGCAGCCAGACTGGCATATTTTCGACGGGAGATATATAACCAGAGAGCAAAATAGCTGGCATTATAAACACAAACACACCGATAAAAGCCTGTTGTTGAGTTGAACAGATGGCGGAGATAAGGAGGCCAAACCCAACCAGCGACAATCCATAAACCAGAATACAACCATAAAATAATAACAATGAACCGGAGAAAGGGATCTGGTAACCCAATGTTCCAATCAATAAAACGATACTTGCCTGAATCGTTGCTACGACTAACGCTGGAATGGCTTTGCCAATAAAAATCTGCCAGGTAGTCAGCGGGGAAACCAGTAATTGATCCAATGTTCCCTGTTCTCTTTCACGGGCAACGGAAAGGGCAGTAACGATAAGAACACCAATGGTCGTTATCATGGCAACCAAAGATGGAACGACAAACCATTTATAATCCAGATTGGCGTTATACCAGTTACGAATGATCAACTCACTGTTATTGAGTCCCGGTGCATTACCCAGTAATTCTTTCTGGTAATCCATTACAATGTGTTGAAGGTAATTAGCGGCAATTTGTGCACTGTTTGAATTACGTCCATCCAGCAGGACTTGAATTGAAGTAGGGGTTTGGCTGGCGAGATGGGCACTGAAATTTTGTGGGAAACGGACCAGTAACAGGGCATCACGATTATCCAATGTTGGACGAATTTCTTGTGAACTGTTCAACATAATAACATCAGGAAAGGCTTTCGATTTAGCCAGCCGTTGGGTTAATTCAATGGAAGCCCGTCCTTTGTCTTCATCATAAATTGCAATGGTAGCGTTTTTTACTTCCAGCGTAGCAGCCCACGGAAACAGGCTCATCTGGAAGATCACGGGTAAGATCAGCGTGGCTCGTGTCTTAGGATCTCTCAGGAGAGACTGCAATTCTTTCATGACGAGTGTATATAGACGATGAAACATGTTCTTTCCTTTTAATCCAGATGCCGGCGGGTTTTCCATGCAGTCAGGCTAATAAACACGATGGCACTGGCAATCAGAAACAATAAGTTTGTGATTAAAACAGTACCGACATTACCTACTAAAAATAGCGTCTGTAGGCTACTGACAAAATAACGGGCAGGAACGATATAAGTGAATACCTGAATCAAAGCTGGCATGCTGTTAATTTCAAACACAAAGCCGGATAGCATAATTGCTGGCAAAAAGGCGGTATTCAGGGAAATCATTGCGGCATTAAACTGATTGCGTGTGACCGTTGAAATTAATAATCCCATTCCCAAAGCTGTAGCAAGATACAGGCTGGAAATCAAAGCGAGTACCCAGAGGGAACCATGATAAGGAATGCCCATAATAAACACAGCGAATACCATGCAAAGCACCATAACGAAAGAGCCCAGAACCTGATAAGGCAATAACTTAGAAAGCAACAGTTCGGTTCGGGTAACTTGGGTGGACAGAAGGGCCTCCATGGTGCCGCGTTCCCATTCACGTGCGACAACCAGAGAAGTAAGGATTGCGCCAACGACTGTCATGATAATTGAAATAGCACCGGGGATTAGGAAATGTTGGCTGATAGCGGCAGGATTAAACCAATAACGAACTTGCATATCAATCAATGGAGTCGTTGAAACTCCACGATCCTGACTTTGTTGCTGTAACCAGATTTGCCAGATACCTTTAGCGTAGCTTTGCACAAAATTGGCGATATTGGGTTCACTACCATCTGTGATTACCTGAATCGGAGCATGATCGCCGACACGAGCAAGCCGGGCATCGAAATTAACCGGAATAACAATAATGCCGCGGATTTCACTCGCTTGTATTTTATTGATTAAAAGTTGGCGATCATTGCTGATTGTGGCATCGATATAAGGCGATCCTATAAATGCGTGCACCAACTCGCGGGCATCTTCGCTTTGTTGCTCCATCAAAATTCCGAGGCGAAGTTTGCTGGAATCAAGGTTGATTCCATAACCAAAAATAAACAGTAATATGAGTGGAATAACCACAGCAATTAAGGTACTACTGGGATCGCGGATAATCTGTTTGCTCTCTTTAATACAAAGTGCTTTTAATCGCCGCCATGAAAAACTGACTGCTTTTTGAGTAGAGGGAATAGAAGCAGGATGATTCTGTTCAATGTCACTCATTGCGGCTCCTTATCATAATTCACCACGAGATCGATAAAAACATCTTCCATTGAAGGATTAGGGCGGTCAGTGGCCGATACTTGCTGTTTCAGCTCATCAGGCGTACCTGCTGCAATTAACTTTCCGCGAAAAACCAGCCCGATACGGTCACAATACTCTGCTTCATCCATGAAATGTGTCGTTACCATCACAGTCACACCTTTATCCACCATGCCGTTGATATGCAGCCAGAATTCACGACGAGTCAGTGGATCAACGCCCGAAGTTGGTTCATCTAAAAACAGAATATCCGGTTCATGCATCAGGGCGCAGGCGAGGGCAAGACGCTGTTTAAAGCCGAGTGGCAGGCTGTCGGTAGTTTGGTGCAGAATGGGTCTCAGACTAAAAGCACTGATCATATCTGTCATTTTTTTCTGCTGATGGCGGCCACTCAAACCATAAACACCGGAAAAGAATTTCAGGTTTTGCTCTACAGTTAAGTTGCCATAGAGTGAAAATTTTTGTGCCATATAACCGAGACGCTGGCGAGCTTTATCTGAACTGGTTTTTAAATCCATGTTCAGTACCAGCGCATTGCCGTGAGTAGGGAGCATTAATCCGCACATCATTTTGAATGTCGTCGATTTCCCGGCTCCGTTTGGTCCCAGTAAACCGAAAATCTCCCCGCGTTTCACCTGAAAGTTCACCTGATCTGTCGCCGCAAAATCCCCGAATTTTTTCGTCAGGTTACGGGCTTCTATCACGATTTCTGTCGGATTCGGTGGGATTTGAGGCATGATTTCTGCCAGCTCTGAGCGGTGGGAAGGGCCACCACCTAAGAGGTCGATAAAGGCGTCTTCAAAACGTGGCTCGGCATCCAGCATTTCTACATCGGGTAAACCTAGTTGCTGAAGTAACTCATCTTTATCTGCATCCGCTTTTAAAATTAAACGGAGATATCTGCCCTGGATCACACCATCAGTCACTTGTGGCAAGGTGAGTGCATGTTGCAGTGTTTTTCGGCGTGAGTCAGGTTCGATATCAAGCAGAAAAGAGCGTCCGACAATACTTTGGGTTAATTTCTGTGGTTGGCCGCGATAGAGTAATTCCCCCTGATTCAGTAATAAAACATCAGGGCATAACTCAGCCTCATCCAAATAAGAGGTGCTCCATAAAATCAACATTCCATCGGAAGCGAGTTCATGCACCATCTGCCATAATTCCCGCCGGGCAATGGGATCTACGCCGACACCGGGTTCATCAAGCAATAACACTTTTGGGCTGCCGACCAATGTGCAGGCAAGCCCTAGTTTTTGTTTCATTCCGCCAGAGAGTTTACCTGCCAGCCTGTCAGTAAAACGTGTTAAATCAGTAAAGGTCAGTAACTTTTGGAAGGTGGTTTTTCGTTCTTCTCCGAGTACACCGCGGAGATCAGCATACAAATTGAGATTTTCTAATACGGTTAAATCTTCATACAGACCGAACTTTTGCGGCATATAGCCAAGCTCAGAACGTACTTCAATACTGTCTTTAATGGGATCCAGCCCCATGATTTCAATATTGCCACTATCAGGTTTTAATAACCCTGCCAACATTCTTATCAGTGTGGTTTTTCCTGCTCCATCCGGGCCGACAAGACCCGTTACAGAACCCCCGAAGATTTCTGCATTCAGATGGGATACAGCGGGTTTTTCTAACCCTGGAAAAGTTTTCTCCACGCCGTTCAGTTTTATCGTATATTCTGAACTGGTCATATTTCAGCCTTACTTGTGTGGCTCAGTAAAACGTAATGTGACAGGCATCCCTTGTTTCAACCCCTCATCGGGATCGCTGACAATAATGCGCAATCGGTAGACCAGATCGGTTCTTAAATCCGGGGTTTCAACATTTTTGGGGGTAAATTCAGCGGTCGGAGAAACAAAGCCAATTTTACCGTGATAGGGTTGGTTTTTCCGCCCATCGGTATAAATCAGGATATCGCGTCCTGCCACCGCCTGATCGAGGTTAGGTTCATTGATATATGCTCTGATCCAGACCGGATTAGTCAGTGATAGTGTAAATACTGTATTTCCGGCGGCCAGAATTGCCCCTGGTTCAATGGCTCTGGTAAGAATAATTCCGGCGGATGGTGAAATAAGGCGGGTATCTTGTAAATTGAGTTCAGCTTGTGCGACGGTTGCTTCGGCCTGTGCGAGTTGTGCTTTAGCGGCGGCGATTTCTTCTTTGCGATATCCTGTTTCAAACTGACGTAATTTATCTTTTGCGGCTTGATAAGCGGCCAATGCCTGACGTTGCCCTGTTCTGGCGTTTTCCAGATCATTGGCTGAGATCATTTTACGTTGCCATAATTCCTGTTGACGTTTCAGAAAACTATCGGCAAAGCGGAATGCTGACTCTTTCTGAGCAACTTCGGCGCGTACCTGAGCAATTTCTTCAGAGCGATAACCTGCTTCTGTTTTGGTAAGATTTGCCCTGATTGCATCGCGATTTGCTTTGGCTTGATTCAATGCATTATTAAAAGGGGAGTTATCGAGTTGACCAAGGAGTTGTCCTGCGGTGATGGTATCTCCTTCATCCACCAGCAGATTTTCTAATTTACCACTGACCCGAAAGCCAAGGTTGACAGTTCTGATATCAACATTGCCATATAGGGTTAACTCTTTGTCATTCTTCTCCTGATAATAATAAAGACTAATAACACCGATAATCATGATGATCGCCAATAGGACAAGAGCAAACTTTTTAGTGTTCATACTACTATCCCTTATGCGTTATTAAATTTTCAACTTACGCTGTTTGTTGGTTATTTTTTTCGCAACCCATTAAGCAAAACATTAATGTGTTGAGTCAAAACCTGGTTAATTAATTCGTACTCTTTGGTGCCAATATTATCCCAACCGGTTTGGCGTAATAGAGCTTCTCGTGCCAGCCGGAAAGAGAGGATCTCGCCTAATAAGGCATGAGTATGGATTTGTGTTGAAATTTTTCCTTCATCAGCACCGATATAATAGGCGATCAACTTATTCAAGCGAGAGTAAATTGGGGCAAGCCCTTGTTCATGGATGACGCTATAAGCTTCTGTCGGTGTCAATTGCTCATGTGACATAATGCGACTGAGATTCAGACTGCTTTTATCGAAAATAAGACGGTTATAGCTAATCAAGCCTTGATGAATAAATGCCAGTATCTGGTCTTGTGAGTAAGGTTGAGGAGTAGTGATAAAAAATTGGTCAATAGTTTTAATCAGCAGAGAAAATTCAGCTTTTAGTCTTTCTGCAATATGGTGTGCGACAGCCAGGTATAACCCTTCTTTGGAGCCAAAATAATAAGCGATAGCAGCGATATTCTGTTTTGCGTGTTGGGCAATATTACGAGTGGTTGCACCTTCCAGACCTGATTTACCAAAAATTTCTAATGCAGATTCAAGAAGTTGTTGTTTAGCTTGTTCACCTCGTGAAGTCTGAGCCGTTTTCGCTGCCATGTTAAGAAATATCCTGTGATAAAAATTGCTGAAATGGTTATAAATATATCAATCGTATGATTAACTTTAAAGCTATAGCCACTGGATTTCAAGATACAGTCAACAAAGCTAAATTTGCACGACAAACGACAAAGAGTATAAAACAGGCTGATGTAAATTTACTTGTGTACTCATGCTGATTGAAAAAACTTATCTGTTATAATGCACCCTTATGGAGCATTGCAGTTTGTGTAATTTCTTTTGCGATTTAATCGCGTCTGTTTTTTCTTCCCATAAAACTGCCCCTGAATTGATATCAGGAATGGTGAAGTCTGGAGTATTTCTTATTTATGAATTTTGAGTCACTCGGCTTGTCGGCTGATATTTTGCGTGCCATTGAAGAACAAGGCTATGCAGAACCTACCCCTATTCAGCGACAGGCAATTCCTGTTGTGCTATCTGGTAAAGATCTCCTGGCTAGTGCCCAGACAGGAACGGGGAAAACGGCGGGCTTTACTTTACCTGTCTTGCAGTTATTGAGCGAATCTCCCATTCAATCCAAAGGGCGTCGGCCGGTCAGGGCATTAATCCTGACACCAACCCGTGAATTAGCCGCACAAGTTGGTGAAAATGTGCGTAATTACAGCAAATATCTCCGATTGCGTTCATTTGTAGTATTTGGTGGTGTTAGCATCAATCCACAAATGATGAAATTACGTGGTGGAGTCGATATTTTGGTCGCCACACCGGGCCGTTTGCTGGATCTGGAACATCAAAATGCCGTGGACTTATCCCATGTGGAAATTCTGATTTTGGATGAAGCCGACCGCATGCTGGATATGGGATTTATCCATGATATCCGTCGGGTACTGAACAAACTACCCGCTAAACGTCAGAACTTACTGTTTTCAGCTACATTCTCTGATGAAATCAAAAATCTTGCTAATAAATTGCTGCGTGATCCGGTTAGTGTGGAAGTCGCTCGTCGTAACTCGGCTTCTGAACAGATCGATCAGTCTGTCCATTTTGTGGACAAGAAACGTAAGGGAGAATTGCTTTCTTATATGATTGGCAGCCAAAACTGGCAGCAGGTATTGGTATTTACCCGAACTAAACATGGTGCGAACCGTCTGGCAGAACAACTTAATAAGGATGGTGTTGCTGCGGCGGCTATTCATGGCAACAAGAGTCAAGGAGCCAGAACTCGTGCATTGGCCGATTTTAAAGCAGGCCGGATACGTGCATTGGTCGCGACGGATATTGCTGCTCGTGGATTGGATATCGACCAATTGCCTCATGTCGTTAACTATGAATTACCTAATGTTGCAGAAGATTACGTACACCGTATTGGCCGCACTGGTCGCGCAGAAGCAACAGGGCAGGCAATATCACTAGTGTGTGTTGATGAGCATAAGCTATTAAAAGATATTGAACGCTTGCTGAAACGGGAAATTCCACGTATCGCGATTCCTGGTTATGAACCCGATCCCTCCATTAAAGCGGAGCCTATCCAGAATGGACGCAACGGGCGCAGTAATCAATCCCGTGGTCAGGATCAGCGAAGCAGTAACAAACAGGATAGTCAGCAACATCATAGTCGTAACCCACGTGATAGTCGTAACCCACGTGGCAAAGGTGCATCATCACAGCAGCGCCGTCATCGTAGGCCAGCCAAAGTGGCAGCAGGAGAGTAATTCCATGCGTGTTTTGCTGGCTCCGATGGAAGGGGTTTTGGATTCATTGGTTAGGGTGTTATTGAGTGAGGTCAATGAGTATGACCTTTGCATTACCGAATTTTTGCGTGTAGTGGACCGCTTGTTGCCAGTGAAATCTTTTTACCGTTTATGTCCTGAATTGCATCATCAGAGCAGGACTCCATCGGGTACGCCGGTCAGGATACAACTTTTGGGGCAATATCCTGAATGGTTGGCTGAAAATGCGGTCAGAGCGGTGGAATTGGGATCGTGGGGAGTTGATTTAAATTGTGGTTGTCCTTCCAAAACAGTTAATGGTAGTGGAGGAGGGGCCACGTTACTGAAAGATCCTGAACTTATCTATCGTGGTGCTAAAGCCATGCGAGAAGCTGTACCGGCAGAATTGCCGGTTACAGTCAAAGTACGTCTGGGGTGGGATTCCGATGCCCGTCAGTTTGAAATTGCGGATGCTGTTCAGCAAGCGGGTGCAACGGAATTGGTTGTGCATGGGCGTACTAAGGAAGATGGCTATAAAGCAGAATGCATAAATTGGCAGGCGATTGGCGAGATCCGCCGACGCCTTACTATTCCGGTGGTCGCTAATGGTGAAATATGGGATTGGCAGAGTTCACAGGAGTGTATCGAAGTTACTGGATGTGATTCGGTAATGATTGGACGTGGTGCGCTGCACGTGCCGAATCTAAGCCGAGTTATTAAATATAATGAACCGAAAATGGCATGGCATGAGGTGCTCCAGCTCCTGCAAAAATATATCTGGCTGGAAAAGCAGGGAGATACAGGCATATATCATGTCACACGTATCAAGCAATGGCTTGGTTATCTACGTAAAGAATATGATGAAGCTGATGAACTATTTATGCAAATCAGAGCATTGAAAACTTCATCTGCTATATCTGAAGTTATTTCTTTAGCCGTAGAGAGTGGTTTGTATGTATAATTAATTAAAGTGGCAGTGTAATTTTTATTATATACCTTTCTTCACACTACATATCGAACGTGAAAATATGGCACTATTCAACTGAATTTAAAGGTTAAATAGTAAAGTATTAGGTTATTCAGAATCACTGAAAATGCACGATAAAGTCATTGGTACTTTTATCGAAACAACATATTATGTTGGCGGTCGATCAGCAGGTTGAATACATGACCTTACTCTGTAATTCACTGAAGGAAATGACAATGAAATTAGAAACACTGTCCATCCATGCCGGTTACTCACCTGACCCTACAACCAAAGCCGTTGCAGTCCCAATCTATCAAACAACGTCCTACTCTTTTGATGATTCCCAGCATGGTGCTGATTTATTTGATTTAAAAGTTGAAGGCAACATTTACACCCGCATCATGAACCCCACTAATGATGTATTGGAAAAACGTATCGCTGCTTTAGAAGGAGGAGTTGGGGCGCTTGCAGTTGCTTCTGGCATGGCGGCAATCACCTACGCCATCCAGACAATTACTGGCTTGGGAGATAATATTGTCTCCGTAGCAAAATTGTATGGCGGTACTTATAACTTAATGGCACACAATTTTCCGAATATTGGGATTGAAGTTCGTTTCGTTGATCATAATGATTTTACTACCCTTGAAGCGATGATTGACGAAAAAACCAAAGCCGTCTTTTGCGAAACCATCACTAATCCAAGCGGGAATATTGTTGATATCCAGGCATTAGCTGATATTGCCCATCGGCACGGCATTCCGCTTATTGTCGATAATACTGTTGCAACACCTTATTTATGCCGCCCGTTTGAACATGGCGCGGATATTATCATTCACTCTTTGACCAAGTATATCGGCGGTCATGGAACTTCTATTGGTGGAATAATTGTTGATTCAGGCAAATTTTCTTGGGCAGAACATCAAGATCGTTTTGCGGTTTTAAATACACCGGATCCTTCCTATCACGGAATAAACTACATCGAACATTTTAGTTCCGCGGCGTTTATCGCTCGCTGCCGTGTCGGGCAACTGCGTAGCACTGGTGCGGCACTTTCCCCTTTTAATGCCTTCTTGATCCTACAAGGTCTTGAAACATTGGCTCTTCGTATGGAGCGCCATACTGAAAATGCCCTGAAAGTTGCTCAGTATCTGGAACAACATTCTCAGGTTTCCTGGGTTAATTACGCAGGATTGCCGGCACACCCTGAATATGATTTGGCTGTTCGATATATGGATGGTAAATCGTCTGCTATTATCTCTTTCGGCATCAGAGGAGGAGAAAAAGCAGCGATACGCTTTATCGATACCCTGCAATTGATTATACGTTTGGTTAATATTGGTGATGCAAAATCATTGGCTTGTCATCCAGCATCCACAACTCACCGTCAACTGAATGATGAAGAGTTGGTAAAAGCTGGAGTGTCACGTGATCTGATCCGTCTATCTATCGGAATCGAACATATTGATGACATTATTGCCGATCTTGCACAAGCACTGGATGCAGCAAAATAATTTTCAATATTATTTGAATAAAAGCCTAAATTGGATAGGCTTTTATACTGTTATGAGAATATGTGGGTTCTGAAGATAAATAAGATTATTTATATTAATTAATCCATTTTTTGATTTTTTTATCTTATTCTGATTTTTATAAATATTATTTATGGTAATTTTCAGTCGATCTACAAGTCTTATTATTTATAAAAATTAGGTTTGACTAATTTATTGTAATGCTTAATCTGGAAAAATTAATATTGATATTAAATTAATTAGTGCAGATTTTTAATATCAGCGAATTCTATAAATATCACTAATCACTTACAAATATCTTATCTTTTCCTATTTGCAATTCTTTTATTTAGTGTCTTAAATTAGGACGTGGAATTAAGAAACTTTCAGTAAGATCACCCCATAGCTATTTTTAGTTCTTAACTAATATAAATCTTATTTAACTATAAATTCAGGAGGTTGGATATGGGTATCTTGTCATGGATTATCTTTGGTTTAATTGCCGGAATCATAGCGAAGTGGATTATGCCGGGAGATAATAGCAGTGGTATCATTATGACGGTGATTTTAGGGATCATTGGTGCGGTTGTTGGTGGTTATATCAGTACTTTTTTGGGTATGGGAAAAGTAGATGGTTTTAACCTGGGGAGTTTCGCTATTGCAGTTATTGGCGCATTAATCGTTCTGTTTATATACCATAAAGTTTCTAACTAATCGATTAGCAAAATTAATAGGTTTAATTTGGTTGATATCATATGATCGATAGAAAAAAGTATTAGAAAAAGGGCATGATACTTTAATGCCCTTTTAAATTTCGGTGTGTTTAAAATTTATCAGACAGATCACTATTTTTCTAATGGAAGCATATCATCTGCTCCCCATTCCGCCCAGGAACCATCATATAGCCCTGCTGTTTTATGACCGATTATATCAAGTCCTAATACTAAAACGGCTGCTGTCATACCAGAGCCACAACTGGTAATAATTGGTCGGTTTAAATCGACGCTTTGATGTTTAAAGATGTGTTCGATTTCATCTGGTGATTTATAGCGTCCATTCTCAATTAATGCTGTCCACGGGACATTTTTGGCGCCAGGAATATGACCCATTCTTAAACCGGGACGCGGCTCTGGTACTTTGGCCTGAAAACGATCTTCCGCTCTGGCATCAATAAACTGTGTCGGCGCATTGCCTTGCAGGGCATCAAGGATCTGTTGTTGGGAAAAAACATATTCAGGCGTAAATTGAATATTGAATTTCTGGGGCTGGCGGTTGACTGCTCCTGATTCTGTTGGATAACCCGCCTGTTGCCAGCCTTGTAAGCCACCTTCCAGAATACGGATATGCTGAGCACCAAAAATCTTAAACGTCCACCACGCACGAGGGGCAGAAAACATATTCCCCTGATCGTAAATCACTACCAAATGACTTTCACTTATTCCCATTGCGCTGGCAGCCAGCCGGAAAGTTTCTGGCTCCGGTAGCATATGTGGTAATTCGGTTTGGAGATTAGCTATTTTATCAAGATCAAAAAACTGGCTGCCTGGGATATGGTTCTCCACCCACTTCTGATGATAGTCGATAGTTTGGGTTGGCATAGGAGCACTGGCATCAATAATGACGACATTCTCATCATTGAGATGTTCGCTTAGCCACTGTGGAGTCACAAAATATTCATTGTTCATAAGCTTCCTCATCTGATGTGCATGTCGGATATTGCATACATTATGCTGTTCAGTGCAAATACTGTTAAGTTCAGGGGGACGATAAATTTGAAAGTGTATTGATTACTATTGTTGTTCTGTTGATGTAGTTTCCTGTTGTACTACTTCCTGCTGTATTTGCTCTTGCTGTGTTTGTTGAGGTTCTTCTGTTGATGCTGTTGAACGGTTATACATATTCATTCCTGCTAAAATAATGCCGCCAATGGAGCCAAGAGTGAATAATACGATAATAATAAGCAGGATTTTTTTCATCTTTGTTTCTCAATAACGTTCTTAGTTACAAGGTTTTTTTAGTTACAAGGTCTTTGTCACATAGAAAGTCAGCAGTATATAGTCTTCTGCATTCCAGACAAGCGATATACCCTCCACTTTTCAAAAGCTGTTTCCAATAATGACGATATCAGGCTGATCTGATAACAACTCTGTGGGAGAATAGTACTCCAATTTTTATGCAGCAAAACTCATGGCACTTTCCAATTCAATAAAAACTCAAATCAGCCAATGGTATAAGGCACTATCCATTCATATCAATGGTTTCGTTCCAAGAGCTTCGCAGCGTCAGATGATTGCCGAAGTAGCAAAAACATTGGCTGATGAAGAAGGGCGGCATTTAGTGATAGAAGCACCAACAGGTGTGGGAAAAACGCTGTCTTATCTTCTCCCCGGTATTGCTGTCAGTCGGGCGGAAAAAAAACCACTGGTGGTAAGTACAGCCAATGTCGCCTTGCAAGATCAGATTTACAGTAAGGACTTACCATTATTGCGAAAGATTATTCCCGATTTGAAATTTACCGGGGCTTTTGGTCGTGCGCGTTACGTTTGTCCGCGTAATCTGGAGGCTATCTGTGCTGCTGATGGAGAGCAAATTGATTTGATGTTTCTGATGGAAGATCAGATAACGATTGCTAATAGTGAGGAACGGGAGCTGTGCCGCCGATTACGCAATGATTACACCACTTTTGTCTGGGATGGTTTACGCGATCATCATAAACTGGCATTGCCGGATACGCTATGGTCAAAGATCAGCACGGATAAAATGAACTGTCTGGCGAGAAACTGTCAGTTTTACCATCGCTGCCCATTCTTTCTTGCCAGAAGGGAAATTGAAGATGCTGATGTCGTAGTTGCCAATCATGCTTTGGTTATGGCAGCACTGGAAAGTGAATCTGTCTTACCAGAAGCTAAAAATTTGCTGTTGGTTTTGGATGAAGGCCATCATGTTCCCGATGTTGCAAGAGATTCACTGGAAGTTGAAGGGGAAATCACGTTATTTCAGTTAAATGGGCAACTGGATTCATTTGTTCGTCATGTAGAACAGTATTTGCTTCAGTTTCGCCCGGCAAAACCACCCACTTTGGCCAATACTACCCGTTTGCAGACACACTGTGAAAAAATCCGTGAATGTTTTAAAGAACTATCGGGTATTACACAGGTATTGTTGCCTGAAAACAGTGAAGTGGAAGAATATCTGTTTGAATTGGGAAAACTGCCGGATAATTTGCTGTTGTGTTGCCAGCAACTCTTTAAACTTACTGATGGATTACGTGGCTTATCTGAAGCGATTTTAAGTGATCTTACCGAGCAAACAGCCAAACAGGATATTGTCAGGCTGCACCGTGCTATCTTGCAGACTAGCCGGACATTAGGTTATTTCGAAAATATGACAAAACTATGGCGATTGGCTGTACAGGAGGAATCTTCCCATGCTCCGATATCAAAATGGTTAACACGCCGTTATGAGAAGAGTCAGTCACATTTCTACTTTCATTGCGCAGGCATTCGGGTAAGTGAGCAATTAACTCAATTATTATGGCGGAATATTCCTCATGTTGTGGTGACATCGGCAACATTACGTTCCCTGAATAGTTTTTCCCGTATTCAGGAGCTGACGGGTTTACATGAAAATCATGATGATCGCTTTATTACGTTATCATCTCCTTTTGAGCATGTGCGGCAAGGGCATCTGGTTATTCCTCAGATGACAGAAGAACCCACAATTCATAATGAAATGAAACATCTTGAAGAGATGGCTCGTTATTTTCGTGCACAAGTTTTGCAGGGTAAACATCAGGGAATGTTGGTGTTATTTAGCAGCCAACGAGCAATGGACGGTTTTCTCATTTTCGTAAAAGACTTACGATTGATGTTACTGGTGCAAGGAGATCAGCCGCGATATCGACTGGTGGAAACCCATTGCAAACGTATTGATGAAGGGCAGGCCAGTGTTCTGGTTGGGTTACAATCTTTTGCGGAAGGGCTGGATCTAAAAGGCGATTACCTTTCACAAGTGCATATCCACAAAATTGCTTTTCCACCTGTTACAAATCCCGTCATTATTACTGAAAGTGAATGGCTTAAGTCTTTGAAGCGTTATCCATTTGAAGTGCAAAGTCTGCCGAGTGCTTCTTTCAGTTTGATCCAACAAGTGGGGAGATTGATACGCAGCCATGAATGTTATGGGGATGTAGTGATTTACGACAAACGGTTATTAACCAAGCGTTATGGTTCCCGATTGCTGAAGGCGTTGCCTGTATTTCCGATTGAACAGCCCAAAATACTCTCGGAAGAAGAATTAGTGCGGATGAAAAAGGATAAATAATAAAAGAGTTAATATTATTTATCCTTTAAGCAGAATTTTATGGATAACCGCTATTTATCCTACTTTTTTCAGGAAGCAGGTTTTTAATACTAATCCTTTGATTTTATCGGCATTACATTCAATTTCATCTTCCCGGTTGGTAAGGCGAATATTCTTAATTAATGTGCCACGTTTCAATGTCTTAGAGGTTCCTTTGACTTTCAGATCTTTAATGACCTGGACTGAATCACCCTCATTCAGTAGTGCACCATTAGTATCTTTGACTTCGATATCCATCGTATATGATCCTTATGTTTATTTTTAGAACAGACAGGATTATAGAGAGAAAAATAATTTTTTAAAGGTTAGTATGATTTTTTATGCTAAAACTTCTATTTTTAGATATTTTTAATAACAAAAAAGGCCGTGGTAACGGCCTTAAAATCATGAAAGGATACTTTTAATATCTTATTGCTCAATATTTGCTTCAATAAACCATAAAAATTTGTCGAGATCACGGGAAGCGGCGGTGAACATATCTGCTGTGTCTTCATCTTTTGCATCAACAATAGCCTGACGGACATCATTGGCAACGATGGCATAGCGATCTGCCAGTGCTTTTAAGTGATCTTGCACATCATGAATATCTGTTGGATAACTTTCTAACCGAGTCTCTTTATGAACATCCTGAGTTGTTCCCAGAGCAGTACCGCCTAACTGCACTACACGTTCTGCAAAAGTATCGAGATGCTCAACAAGTGTGGTACGGAAATCATCCAGCATTTGATGAATGGCAATAAAGTTTTTGCCGCGTATATTCCAGTGAGCTTGTTTGGTCATCAGGGACAAGTCAATAAATTGGATCACCATATGGTTCAGGGTAGAAATAGAACTTTGCTTAATACCCTCATCAATATTATTACGGGTGTAAATCAGCTTAGAGGGATTTTTTCTGATAAATTTTGCTGTACTCATCGTAACGCTTCCTTAATTTGAACTATACTTATCGTCTTTCAGGTTTCAGCCCTGCTGGCTGTATTTTGAAATCCAAAAGATATAATGAATTATTTTATTGGATATATTAAAAGTAGCTGATCATTTATCAGAAGTCATATTGCTTTATTCTATCAAATTGATAGTTGATAAAAATATCATTAATCAACAATGGTAATAATCAAAACCGGATAATACTAAGTTCATCCGGCCTTGATGAGTTATGTAATATGATAAAGCAACTTATTCAACCTTTTCGATTTTGGTTTTCTGTTTCACGGTGGAAGTAGAACCAATTGAGGCACAGATAATGCAGAAAAGGGCAATCCATTGCGTCGTAGTTAAGTGCTCGTTCAGGAAAATGATACCTGACAAGGCACCTAATGCAGGTTCCAGACTCATTAAAGTACCAAATGTTTTGGCAGGTAAGCGGGTAAGCGCAATCATTTCCAGTGTATAGGGAAATGCGGTCGATAAAATGGCGATCCCTAAAGCAACGGGCAGTAATGAGACATCAAACAGGAGTTCGGGGCCGGTTTGGATTAATCCTACTGGAAAGAAAATCAAGGCAGCAATTAATGAACCAATAGAAACTGTTGCAGCACCATAGCCTGCACCAGCACGTTGACCGAAGATAATATAGAGCGCCCAAAAAAAACCGGCTCCTAATGCATACAAAATACCTATAGGATCAAGTGTGCTGACATCGTCCCCAATAGGTAACAGAAAACCTAATCCGGCAATGACCAAAGCGATCCAGAGAAAATCCAGTGGACGACGTGAGGAAAACATGGCAACAGCAAGAGGACCAGTAAATTCAAGCGCAACGGCAATACCAAGAGGAATTCTGGAAAGTGCCATGTAAAACAGATAATTCATTCCACCGAGTGAAATACCGTAGGCAAGGAGAGGAATGATTGATGACCGCTGAAATTTCAGACGCCAGGGCTTAAAGATCAGGAATAAAATCATTGTCCCCAATGCGAGTCTCAGAGCTGTTACACCGGGCGCACCAATGACATGAAATATTGTTTTGGCTAATGATGCACCAGCTTGAATTGATGTCATTGAAAATAACAATAAAATGATAGGAAGCAGAGGAAAAGATGCCGCCCGATGTTTGGAAAGAGACATTTGCAGAAAACCTCAATTACAACATGTTATTTAGGGAGGGTTATCTTCGCAGCGAAATAATCAGAACTCAACTGTATTATGTGTTGTATGTTCATTAAGCTAACGTATAATCAAAAATTAAAAAAATAATAATGTGGAGTTTAGACATGAAAGAGACTGTATTGAAGAGTTCATCAAAAAAAAATGAGGCAATAAAGAGCATTGCGGTTTATTGTGGTTCAAGTTTGGGAGCATCTGAAATTTATAAAGAGAATGCTATTCTTTTTGCAAAAGAGCTTGTTAAACGTGGTATTACTTTGGTGTATGGTGGTGCCAGTGTAGGAATTATGGGAACAGTTGCAGATACAGTATTACACGAAGGAGGCAGAGTTATTGGTGTCATTCCGGCATTGCTGGAAGAACGTGAAATTTCTCATAAGAATTTATCTGAACTTCATATTGTGGAAACTATGCATCAGCGTAAAAATAAAATGATTGAACTTGCTGATGGTTTTGTTGCATTGCCTGGTGGTTTTGGTACATTGGAAGAATTTAGTGAAGTCTTTACATGGAGTATGATTGGCCTTAATAGTAAACCATGTGGTATTCTGAATATCAATAATTTTTATGATCCTCTTATCTCTATGATTAATAAAATGGCGGACGAGTGGTTTTTGCAGGAAAAATATCGCAATATGGCGATTATTGAGAAAAATCCTACTGTGTTACTTGACCGTTTTGAACATTATGTAGTGCCTTCAATAAAAACTTACAATTAATACTGATATTAGGAGCGCAGGCATGATAATAAGAACTGCCTCTATGCAGGATCTTGATGCTATTTCATCACTCTACAATATATTATTCAGTGAAATGGCTGCATTGCAGCCAGACCGATTGAGAGATGTGGAACAAGATAGAGAATTTATTATTTCCAGTATAAATGATGATAAATTCTATTTATTAGTTGCAGAAGATGATAATGGCGATATTAAAGGCTTCTGCATTGCACAAGAAAATAAAACACCGCCATTTAACTGTCTGATACCGAGAAATTATGGCTATATTATTGATTTAGTTGTCAGTCAGGATGTCAGAAGTCAGGGCATTGGTCAGCGATTATTAACAGAAATGAAAAGGTGGGCGAAGAAAAATAACTATACTCATTTGGAACTCAATGTTTTATCAAAAAATGTTGCAGCGACGAAACTTTATGAAAGGGAAGGTTATAAAGAAATTAGCAAATTAATGGCTATTACATTGTGATTCAAGGGAAAGCAGATGCAAATTTCGCTAGTTGAAGTGGATGAAGATAATTATCGAGATGTTATGTCTCTTGAAGTTGAACCAGGGCAAGAAAAATTCGTTGCGTCGAATTCGGAGTCAATTGCTGAATCAAAATTCAACCAATATTACAGGCCAAGAGTAATATATTTTGGTAAAAAATTGTCGGTTTCGCTATGTATGAACGTTGTGTGAATGAAGGAAGACCTAATGAATATAATCTTTATCGCATGATGATCGACAAATCGTATCAAAATAAGGGAATCGGCAGTGTTGTCATACAATTATTGCTGGATGAAATGAAACAACAGACAAATTGTCATAAAATATCTGTTTGTTATGATGAAACGAGTGAACGACACCACAAATTCTACCCGCATTTTGGTTTTACCGAAGTGAGTTATTGTAATGAGTATGAGGAAATGTTAGCGGAGCTCATTGTAAAAAAGGAAGTTTAGCTACTCATCAAAGAGAAAAGATATTTCCCATATGATTAACGTTGTTAACAAATATTACAGGTAAATTAATAATTCTGGAGCTTGCTAAAAGAATATTTGTCTGCCAGAATTTAAAATAAATATGGCAACAAGTTTATTTGGTGTATCCTCAATCTCGTTAAGTCAAAATATGATAAACCTCTAAATTTCTGTGGTGAAATAATGAAAATAGGGAAACACTTTAGTAATAGCTTTATTCTTAAGTTACTATTGTTTATTATGATTGCTGGTTTGGGATTGAGAGTGCCGATATCTTATATCCCACCGATGTCACAGGAAATCATCGACGATTTAAAAATAAGTCATTCTACGTTTGGTTTGATAACATCGCTGTCACCCTTGTGTTTTTTCTTATTTTCTCCCTTAACTCCTTATTTTGAAAGTAAAATAGGTTTATATAAAACCTTATTGATGACATTTATTGTCGCTATTGCTGCTTATCTTTTAAGGTTAAACAGCTCTCTGATATTACTGTTGACTTCTACAGTAATGTTTGGGTTTGCCATTGCATTGGGAAATATTGCATTACCTTCATTTTTTAAGAGATTGGGGAGTAACAGGATCGCTCTTTTATCATCATCTTATACGGCTTCTCTGTATTTGGGGCCAGCAATGGCAACAGGTCTCACTTTACCTGTTAAGCATGTTTTCGGGCTTTCCTGGAACGGAGTATCATGGATTTGGATCTTAATCCCGATATTTTCATTGTTCTTGATTTTATTATTTTCTGATAAGAAATCTCAGTCCTCAGACAGTAGCCCGCATTCCCCTAGTAATGATAATGATAAACCGGATAAGGTCATTAATCCGTGGGTAAGTATTCCATGTTGGGTTATGGCTGTTTATTTTTCTATTTTATCGCTTAATTTTTATATCATTACTGCCTGGTTCCCCGAAATTATCAGTTCTTATGGTTTAGGCCAGACTGAGTCTGCATCCTACGCAGCTCTGTTCTCATTAATTGCGATACCTTTTGCAACATTAACGGCATTTTATATCTATAAAATAAAAAGACAGGAAATAATGTTCATCATTAACCCAATTATTGGTATGTTGGGGATTGTACTATTCGTGTATGGTCAGAAAAGTTTAATTCCTGTTGCAGTTATGATCATGGGAATCGGTGCTGGTATTTGTACAGGAGTTGCATTTTTACTGCCGTTGTTGCGTTTCAATCATACCGCCAATGTTACAAGAGCAAACTCAATGATACAGTCAATTGGCTATTTGATTGCGTTTTGTGGCCCGGTTGTTTCTGGTTATATTCATGATTTAACATCCTCATGGAATATCATTATGTGGATGCTTTTCATTATACTAGGGATACAGGGAATTTTGGGGATAGTAATTGGAAAAAATGAGAAGCTTGATGCCAAATAGTATCGATTCAAATAGTATTGATTATTAGCGGTTATAAAAACCGCTAATAATATACTTTATGGATTGCAAATGCAGACAACAAAATTGTAATTTGAAAGACGACAGATAGAAAAGAGTTTATATTTCAATAACCATTCCTGTTTCTTTACTATAAATACTACGTATATAACCTTTAGCTATTTGTTCTCCTGTACAAGTTTCCTGTCCGGGGAAGAACTTGGCATAACGGGTAAATGATTCATCCAGTAATCTTGGGCTAACTACGTTGATTCGGATATTGGTGATTTCAGTTGCTGCCGAGCGGACAAAAGCATCAATAGCACCATTGGTTACAGCCGTTTGTGAACCATTAGGCGACATTATTTTACCAACAATACCGGATGTTAAAGTGATTGAGCCGCCGGGTTTAACGTATTGCAAGGCACGGAGTGCAACGTTGATCTGACCCAGTGCTTTATTCCTGAGACTTTCCTCATAGTCACTCAGCTTTTTTGGTTTCGTCCAGTTGGTTTTACCGAATACACAGACAATAGCTTCAAACATCTTATTTTTAGATAAAAAATTATCTAATTGTTGAGTATCGAAAATATCAAGCGGGTATTCAGATGAATGACGACTGGCTTGAAGAATTTCAAGATCTGTAGGGTTATCAGTCAGCAAGGGATGATATTTTTTGATATTACTGATAATGTGCTTTCCTATATTTCCTGTTGCTCCTATCACTAATATTTTCATATTGATGGCTCCGTGATTTAATTAGATTATGTCATGCCGGATAGAATAATGATTATTTAGTTTTAGAGTGTAGCTCAGCTCTATATTTTTTTAGAACTTCATCAATAACCCAACTGGTTCGTGAAGCGGATATACCATTAGAAGGGCAGATATCTTTTCCCTGTAATTGATGCACTATTGTCTGGATTAATGGCATTTGAATATGTGTGGGATTTTCAAAATGGAAATGATGCAGTGTATTGTTTTCATCGTAATATGAAATTGGGGAATCACCGAATGTTGCAAAGGTTATTTTGCCTTTTGTACCAACGATTTCTACTTTATCTTCACGAGAGCTGGCAACAAAATTCCAGATACCTACTCCCTGCACCTGATTTTCAAACATCAATGACATTGAAACACAATCTTCTGCCGGATAGGCTTTTGCCTGTGAATTAGAGTGCCCTTTGACTGAAATAATTTTTCCCAGAAGAAAATCCAACATATCCAGTGTATGGCAAGCTAAATCAACGAATAATCCACCACCGGATATTTCTGGTTTGACAAACCAGGGAAGATTATCCGGATCCAGATAACGAGATTCCATTTCTCTGAATAATTGACAGATCACAATACGTGGAGTGCCAATTGCACCGGAATCAATTAGCGATTTTATTTTGGTAAATCTCGGCAAGGCTCTGCGATAATAAGCCACGAATAGTGGCACATTATGGGACTGGCAGGCCGCAATCATTTCATTGCATTCTGAAAATGTCAGAGCCATTGGTTTCTCTACATAAACTATTTTGCCAGCCTCAGCAGCCAATAAAGTATATTCTTTATGAGTAGAAGGGGGAGTTGCAATGTATACTGCATCAATATCAGGATCATTAACCAGAGTTTTGGCATCAGAATACCATTTGGGCACATTATGTCTTTTGGCGAAATCTTTAGCCAAATTTGCATTGCGTCGCATAACGGCAATTAATTCTGAATTTTCCAATTTATAAAAAGCCGGGCCACTTTTTACCTCTGTTACATTACCACAACCAATAATACCCCATCTGATTTTTTGCATTTTATTCTTCCGGTATCTCAAATTGTAAAATTCCTTTCCAGTCTATAATACCTCCTTACTTTGTTCTATGCTCCCCGTCCGGTAGTTTATATTTTTACATTAGAAAAATTTATTTTCCTGATTTCTGGGGGGAGGACATTGATGATGTGAGTTTTGAAATGACTGTTTGAAGGAGCTCTGGAAGCATACTGGCGATACTTTTTGCTTGTTGTGGCATAATAGATAACTATCGATTTTTCTAAATTCCTTTTTTATTCACTATAAGAGCAAACGTTGTGTTAAGTACAAACAACATTACTATGCAGTTTGGCAGTAAGCCTCTGTTTGAAAACATTTCTGTCAAATTTGGTCACGGTAACCGTTATGGCCTGATTGGTGCCAACGGTGCAGGTAAATCAACTTTTATGAAAATCTTGGGGGGAGATCTAACACCGACCTCCGGCAATGTCAGTCTTGATCCGAATGAACGCTTAGGTAAATTGCGTCAGGATCAGTTTGCCTTTGAAGAATGCACTGTATTGGATACAGTCATCATGGGGCATACGGAATTGTGGCAAGTGAAGCAGGAACGTGACCGTATTTATGCCATGGCAGAAATGAGCGAAGAAGATGGTTATCGTGTTGCGGATCTGGAAGTCGCTTATGGTGAAATGGATGGATACAGCGCGGAAGCACGTGCCGGAGAATTATTGCTTGGCGTCGGTATTCCGGTAGAACAGCATTATGGCTTGATGAGTGCAGTTGCTCCGGGCTGGAAATTACGTGTTTTGCTGGCACAGGCGCTATTTTCTAATCCTGATGTTTTGCTGCTTGATGAACCAACCAACAACCTGGATATCGATACTATCCGTTGGTTGGAACAAGTACTGAACGAACGCGACAGTACGATGATTATCATTTCCCATGACCGCCATTTCCTGAACACAGTGTGTACTCATATGGCTGATCTGGATTATGGTCAATTGCGTCTGTTCCCCGGCAATTACGATGAATACATGGTAGCGGCAACTCAGGCACGTGAACGTCTGCTAGCAGATAATGCCAAGAAGAAAGCCCAGATTGCTGAATTACAGGCATTTGTCAGCCGTTTTAGTGCTAATGCTTCTAAATCTAAGCAGGCAACTTCACGTGCCCGTCAGATTGATAAAATTCAGTTAGAAGAAGTAAAAGCTTCCAGCCGTCAGAATCCATATATTCGCTTTGAGCAGGAGAAAAAACTGTTCCGTAATGCGCTGGAATTAGAAGGTCTGACTCAAGGTTATGATAATGGGGCACTGTTTAAGAATCTGAACTTGCTGATGGAAGTTGGCGAAAAAATGGCGGTGATTGGTGAGAACGGTATTGGTAAAACAACATTGCTGAAGACTTTGATTGGTGAAGCTGAACCAAACAGCGGTACGATTAAATGGTCTGAAAATAGCACCATTGGCTATTATGCACAGGATCACGCCAGTGATTTTGACGGTGATCTGACTGTATTTGAATGGATGAGTCAGTGGAAGCGTGAAAATGATGATGAACAGGCAGTACGTAGTGTACTGGGACGTTTACTGTTCACTCAGGATGATATCAGGAAAAAAGTCGGCGTATTGTCTGGTGGAGAAAAAGGCCGGATGTTGTTTGGCAAACTAATGATACATAAACCAAATATTTTGGTGATGGATGAGCCAACTAACCATCTGGATATGGAATCTATTGAATCACTAAACCTTGCGTTGGAACTTTACCAAGGTACGTTGATTTTTGTGTCCCATGACCGCGCATTTGTCAGTTCATTGGCCAGTCGTATTCTGGAAATTAAAGCCGATAAGGTTATTGATTTTAAAGGTACTTATGATGAGTATCTGAGAAGTCAGGGGATTGTTGAGTAACTCCTCCGTTTTTTCAGGCCCCGTAGATTAACAATGGGGCCTGTTACTCGCTGTCCTGGCATACCTCACACCGGGGATCTTTAAGCAATCTTATTTCACGAAACTGCATTATCATCGCATCGAACAATAATACTTTGCCTCTGGCAACTTCACCGTATTGAGTCAGCAACTTAATCGCTTCCATTGCCTGCAATGAACCAATTGTACCTACGAGTGGTGCCATTACACCTGTTTCAACACAAGTCAGGTTATTTTCACCGAATAATCGGCTCAGGCAGCGGTAGCAAGGTTCTCCTGTTTGATAGGTAAAAACTGATAATTGCCCTTCCATGCGAATAGCCGCACCGGAAACCAAGGCTGTTTTATGCTCATAGCATAATCGGTTGAGTTTCTCACGAATTGCAACATTATCTGTGCAATCCAGCACAATATCATGCTGACTAATTAGCTGATCTAAGGCCAAGTCATCCAATAATTCTGCAATGGGATGGATAGCAATGTGAGGATTGATTTCCTGTAGTGTCAGTGCTGCTGAATGCACTTTAGCCATACCAATGCGTTCATCACGGTGAAGGATCTGACGTTGTAAATTAGAGAGGGAAACGGTATCAAAATCTAATAAAGTGATCGCTCCGACACCTGCTGATGTTAAATATTGGGCGGCTGCACAACCAAGTCCACCCAAACCGACTATCAGCACTTTGGATGATTTCAATTTTTCTTGTCCGTCAAAATCAAAGTGACGTAGAACAATCTGCCGGTTGTAGCGTAGAATTTCTTCATCGGTGAGTTCGATAGTCATTTTCTCAGTTAATCACTGGTTTTCATTTATTTATTGATTTTTCAGCAAATGGTTGAAAAATTCGATCTGTACGGTTTCTCCGGTCACAACGGAACCTCGTTCCTGCTCCAGTACGATAAAGCAATTTCCGAGGCTATATGAACTGAAAATATGCGAACCTTGATGCCCGGTGCTTCGAACTTCTAACTCACCTTGCTCATTGAGTGCAGCGATCCCACGCTGGAAATCCAGCCTGCCGGGGGATTTTTTCAAAGGTGTCATAACCTTGGCGCTGAACCTCATTGGTGGTTGCCATGCAGTAAAACCCGATAAGTGTGCAATCAAAGGTTGTACTAATTGGTAGAAAGTCAGCACAGCGGATACCGGATTACCCGGTAAACCACAGAACCACGCGTTTTTTAGTTTACCAAAAGCAAAAGGTTTACCGGGTTTAATCGCCAATTTCCAGAAGTTAATTTTACCCATTTCATCCAAAATTTGTTTAGTGTAATCAGCTTCACCAACGGAAACCCCGCCACTACTGATAACTAAATCTGCGAGTTCATTGGCTTGTACAAAAACGTAACGTAGAGCGTCAGGATCATCAGGGATGACACCGAAATCAATAACGTCACAGTCTAATTTTTCCAGCATCAGACGAACCGCAAAACGGTTGGTATCATAAATTTGCCCCGCCTGTAATGGTTCACCAATTGCTTGTAGCTCATCACCGGTAGAAAAAACTGCAACTTTTAATTTGCGGATCACATCAACTTTCGCAATCCCCAGAGAAGCAAGCAGAGGTAATTGTGCGGTAGCGAGTTTCATACCCTGTGGCAGGACTGCTGTATTTTGAGCGATATCTTCGCCTATGGTACGAATGTTTTGTCCCTGATGGACAGGGTATGTAAACCGAACGCCTGATTCAGTAACTTCTGCCTGCTCTTGCATAACGACAGCATCAGTACCTACGGGGATCGGGGCGCCCGTCATAATACGGATGCAAGTACCTAAAGGCCATTCCCCTTGAAATGGTATACCAGCCAGTGCTTTTCCTGTTACGGGTAAAACTTGAGTATTGTGCAGATCAGTAAAGCGAATAGCATAGCCGTCCATTGCTGAGTTATCAAAAGGGGGAACATTAATTGGTGAGATAATATCTGTAGCCGTAATACGGCCTGCTGATTGTGTCAGGTTAATTGTTTCTGTCTCGGTAAGAGGAGCGGCTTGTGTTAATAGCTTTTTCAGCGCCTGTTCGAGTGAAATTAAACCTGAAGTATAACAATGATCCATGTAAGCTCCCAATGTGCGGCAAGTGGCATGAGGGCATTATGGCAAATATCCTTTTAATGGGGAATTGCTAGTGCTCAATGGGTATGATTAGTGACTAAGAAAAGATGTATATTAGATTCATGATTTGCTATAACTAAATAATGGCAATTAAAACAATTGATTGAATAAATACATAATCACTATGAGCAATCAAATCATCGCACCAAGCAGCCGTAACTATCAAGCTATTCAGATTGCATTGAGCGGTTTTCTTGCTTTAGTTGTTGCAATGGGAATAGGACGCTTTACTTTTACTCCACAAGTTCCATTGATGATCGCAGAATCGCAATTCACTCTGACAGAAGCAGGAATTGTTGCTGCGTTTAATTACCTTGGCTATTTTGCTGGCTCTTATGATGCAATGCGGGCACGGCAGTTTATAGAGTATCGTCTGTGGGGCGGGCTGTGGGGAGCGGTAATTATTACACTTCTGTCGGCCTTGTTGAATGGCCCGGTATTACACAGTATTGCCCGCTTTTTTATTGGTTGGGCGAGTGGTTGGACATTGGTATTAGTGGCAGCATGGGCGAATGATGTACTGGCAAAACTGAATCGTCCGGGGCTAAGTGCGGCTGTCTTTGCAGGTACTGGAATTGGAATTTTGATCAGTGGCGCACTAGCGGTGGGGATTCAGTCGTGGGGAATGAATGCTGCTCAGGCATGGTTTATTTATGGCATTCTGGCCTTGTTGTGCAGTATTTATGCTAGTCGTCATTTACCGCGTCGTGGCGAATTACATCGCCCACAGACAGTTACCCAAAAACTGGCGTTAACTCCAGAAATTAAACGGTTGCTATGGAGTTACAGTCTGGCGGGATTTGGTTATATTTTGCCTGCCACATTCCTTTCTCAAATGGCTTCTGAACGTTTTCCCGGCAGCCTATTTGCGCAATTTGTCTGGCCGATATTTGGCGGCGCTTCTGTCATTGGTATTGTACTGGGGATCCTGTTAAGTCATGTATCGACGGCTCAGGTTCGTTTAGCGATCACATTCTGGCTTCAGGCACTCGGAATATTGATAGCCGAGGTAATGCCGGGGATCAGCGGCCTTGTCATTGGGGCATTGTTGATTGGCGGTGGTTTTATGTGTGTAGTACAACTGGCCTTGCTGTATGGACGTGAATTAGCACCTAATCATACTCATTATATGGCGGGATTATTGACCACAGGTTATGCTGTGGGGCAATTGGTCGGGCCGATGTTGTCTGCTATTTCAACATGGCTGACTGGTAAACTGGAACCTGCTTTATATATCGCATTTATTGGCTTGGTTATTGCTGGATTGTTGGTATTTAATCGCAACAGAATTTATCGGAAATAATCCTGATTTGGTGCATTGATGCAGTGACGGTATAGTTATGAACCTGACCCAATGGATTTCAATATGCGCTGACAAAAATGCGATTTGAAAGACGACGGGCGACGGGTATAGCTATTCAATATTTGGTATAGCTATAACCCATCATATAATGGAAGTATTACTCTTGGAGAAATCAATGTCATCCTTAAGTACAGAAGCTGCGCTGGTGCATTCGGCACTGGTCGCTCATGGTCTTGAAACCCCATTGCGTGAACAAACTTTAGAGCCTGAAGTGCGTAAGGCACGCATTGAGGAACATATGACAGAAATTATGAAACTGTTAAACCTGGATTTGAGTGATGACAGTTTGGCTGATACGCCGGGTCGGATTGCGAAAATGTATGTAGATGAAATATTTTCGGGTTTAGACTACAGAAATTTTCCAAAAATCACTTTGATACAAAATAAAATGAAAGTTGATGAGATGGTGACTGTGAGAGATATCACACTGACCAGTACTTGTGAACACCATTTTGTAACTATCGATGGAAAGGCCACTGTAGCTTATATTCCTAAGGATAAAGTTATCGGGTTATCAAAAATTAACCGTATAGTGCAATTTTTTGCGCAACGCCCCCAGGTGCAGGAACGTTTGACACAGCAAATTTTAATTGCGCTACAAACTTTGCTTGGGACAAATAATGTTGCCATCTCTATTGATGCTGTTCATTACTGTGTGAAAGCCCGTGGTATTCGCGATGCAACCAGTACCACAACAACGACTTCTCTTGGCGGTTTATTTAAGTCCAGTCAGAATACACGACAGGAATTTTTGCGAGCCGTTCGCCACTTACACTTATCGTGATCCATCTTTATTATCATGACAAGTCGTCAGTTAAATAGTGGAGTAACGAGCCATAGGATTGTGGCTCTTGATAGTGTGCGTGGTTTCGCCATTTTGGGCATATTATTACTGAATATCTCTAGTTTTGCGTTGCCATATGCTGCTTATATGAATCTCTTTTATAAAGAGGATGTCTCATTTTCTGATGTATTAATATGGTCTGCCTTGAGTACTTTTGCTCAGGGAAAATTTTTATTTGTTCTAACGCTGCTGTTTGGTGCGTCACTTGAGTTATTGAGGCAACGAGATCATAACTGGAATCTTTACAGGCTGTTGATTCTGGCTGTTATTGGTTTATTGCACGGGATTTTACTGTGGGATGGCGATATCTTGCTGTCATATGGTTTGGCTGGCATTTTTGCGTTGCATTTGCTCGTTACCCGCCACAATCTGTTTGGCCAGGGGGTTGTTTTTTACCTGTTCGGTTTGATGATGTTTTATCTGTTGGGATTATTTCCAGTGGAAGAAAATAGTACTTTCTGGCGTCCATTAGAACAGGATGTTTTTCATGAAGTTTACTGGAAAACCCATGGCGGACTATTGGCGATAGAGCATCGTCTGCGTCAGGTCAGTGGGGCAATGATAGTCACCGCGGTACAGTATGGCTGGCAAATGGTTGGGACAATGCTTTGTGGGGCAATGTTAGTACGTAATGGATGGTTGAAAGGAGCATACAGTAGTTACCATTATCGTCGGATGGCGTTGTGGCTGTTTGTCGTTGGTTTGGTGATCCACTCTGTTGCTCTGTTAGTTCAGTATTTATATCCGTACAGTTATTTCATCGCCTTGACTGTGCGTCATACCCTCGCTGAATTAGCGACACCATTCCTGGCATTGGCTTATGTGGCACTGATTTATGGATTCTGGCCGGTTATTTCCCGTTGTCGAGTTATTTTCTGGTTCCAGCAGGTTGGCAGAATGCCGTTAACCTGTTATTTAATGCAAACTTTGATTTGTACCGTACTTTTTTATCATTGGGCGTTATTTAATCAATTCACCCGTTTGGAATTGTTAATATTTGTTCCTTTCGTCTGGGGGTGTAATATCGGATTTGCCTGCTGGTGGTTGAAGTATCATCAAAAAGGGCCTGTTGAAACACTTTGGCAGAGTCTGTCTGGAAAATTGGCAGAAAGATTTTAAACCGTGCAGAGCCTATTATTTGAAAAATAGGCTCTTATTTATTGGGCTGTTTTTTTATCCAGTTCCTGTAACTCTTTTGGTGATACGGCAGGGTAGCCCTCAATTCCGCTAAGAGCGACCTGCTGGATAGGAATTGGTGTCAGAGGACCCAGAAAACGCGGCTCACGCTTCAAAATATAAAGGTCAGCTAAAGCGCCGAGGCGAGCAAACACTTCCCGCATACGTATAGTCATCATATTTTTGGGGGAAGACACCGCATAACATTGTGCTTCTATTCCCATGTGCATTGCAATGAACAGGGCGCGTTCACAGTGGAAACGCTGGGTGATGATAGTGAAGTCATTGGTATCAAACACTTTGCGGGTTCTGACAATCGAATCTAATGTGCGAAAGCCAGCAAAATCCATCACAATTTTTGAGGCTGGGATCCCTGCCTTGATCAGGTCTTTTCGCATTGTATTTGGTTCATTATAACTGTGTTGGGCATTATCTCCGCTCAGCAGCAGGTATTTTACTTTCCCGCTGTTATAAGCGTTAACAGCGCCTTGAATTCGATAGAAATAATATTGGTTATACGCACCAGTTTTATAATATTTGGATGTACCCAATACCATACCAACTTGCCGTTCAGGTAACTGTCTAAGATCGTCAAAAACATAGGGAGCGGTTTTCCAACTGATCCAGCGATCAAGCATAATGGCTGATAGCATAAAAACAGCTATTATGAAAATCAGACTGGTAATCAGGCGCTTCCACATTATTTTTTGCCTTTTACATAATTATAAACAAGTGATCAAAGGCTACTTTACTTGATATACCGAAGCAAGCATTGGATGAACATATCGGATAGAATGCTCTTTATTATTAGCATGTTTATTGGATTATAGAGATTGGCAGTACCTATACTAAAGGCCTTTACTAAAAGGCCTGTCAATGTTATCGGCAGGCCAATTGGTAATATATCAGAATGATGTGCGTTTATAGACGCGGTATTCTGGTTTCCAGAAGTTACGCTCAATAGCTTCTTCAAGTGCATCTTCAGAAGTAACCGTAGCTACTCCCTGAATCTGGGCTTTTTTCGCGACTTCTTTAGCGATCTTACGGGAAACGCTCTGAATATCATCGATCAATGGCAATAACGGGCCAGAACCCGTATGTGCCAGTGGTGAACAATCTGCTAATGCGCGGCTGGCAGCCATCAGCATATCATCTGTCACGCGTTTGGCTCCGGCAGCAATAACACCTAACCCGATACCAGGGAAGATATAAGAGTTATTACATTGTGCAATTGGGAATTCTTGATCTTCATATTGTACTGGTGAGAATGGACTACCAGTTGCGACCAGTGCCTTACCTTCTGTCCAGTTAATAATATCTTCAGGACGGGCTTCGACGCGTGATGTCGGGTTGGACAGCGGCATGACAATTGGACGTTCACAATGTTGATGCATTTCACGGATAATTTCTTCCGTGAACAGACCGGACTGACCAGAAACACCAATCAAAACAGTAGGCTTGGCATTGCGTACAACATCCATTAGCGACAGGCTATCATTGTTAACATCCCAGGATTGCAGTGTGCTACTTTTCTGAACCAGTGCACTTTGAAAATCCAGCAGATTTGGTTGTTTATCAGTGAGCAGCCCAAAGCGATCAACCATGAATACACGGGCACGGGCCTGTTCATCACTTAAACCTTCCGATTTCATTTGGGCGATAATTTGCTCAGCAATACCACAACCAGCGGAGCCCGCACCGAGGAAGGTAACAATTTGGTCTTTCAATTGACGACCTGCGGCACGGCTGGCGGCAATCAGGCTGCCGAGAGCAACCGCGGCTGTACCTTGAATATCGTCATTAAAGCAGCAAAGATCATTGCGGTAGCGAGTCAATAATGGCATCGCATTTTGTTGGGCAAAATCTTCAAATTGCAGTAGTACATTCGGCCAGCGGCGTTTTACAGCCTGAATGAATTCATCTACGAAATCATCGTATTCTTTGCCTGTAATCCGAGGATGGCGCCAGCCCATGTACAGGGGATCGTTCAAGCGTTGCGGGTTATTAGTCCCCACATCCAACACGACAGGCAGGGTGTAGGCAGGGCTGATCCCGCCACAGGAGGTATATAAAGATAATTTACCGATAGGGATCCCCATTCCGCCAATCCCCTGATCGCCAAGACCCAGGATACGTTCACCATCGGTGACAACGATGACTTTAACATTCTGTTTAGTCGCGTTTTGCAGCATGTCATCAATATAAGCCCGGTTCGGGTAAGAGATGAACAAACCACGGGCACGGCGGTAAATGTCAGAGAAATGTTCACACGCTTCACCGACAGTTGGCGTGTAAATAATAGGCATCATCTCGCTAAGATGGGCGTCAAGGAGCCGGTAGAAAAGAGTTTCGTTGGTGTCCTGAATATTTCTCAGATAAATATGTTTATCCGCGTCATTTTTGAAATCGCGATATTGGCGATAAGCACGTTCGGCCTGCTCTTCAATTGTTTCAACAGCTTGAGGTAATAAGCCATGCAGATTAAAATTGCTGCGTTCTTCTTCCGTAAAGGCGCTGCCTTTATTCAGCAGGGGAAATTCCAACAGGATGGGGCCAGCGTAGGGAATATAGAGAGGACGTTTACTTTCGTGTTCCAGTTCCATGATGCTTACTCTTTGGACTAATCAATAACAAAATCGGCAAATCAGCGATAGATCCTAAGAAGATAGACAAAATAAGTACAGTAAATGTTACTTAAATATGTCTATCATGAGCAAAAATGAGAGATAACACACAGAATTAGCTAATTAAATGTTATTTAATTTCTCGTTTTTGCCCAAAATTCTTCCAGAATGACCATTTTTTAGCAATGAAACTGTCAGAATGTATAGCACTCCGCTTGTTTACAGCCGAGGGAAATTAAGGTGGATTCAGTCGCATTCCATTGTGATAAATGATTGTTTTGTCCTTCTACTAATATCGCCCGTTTGATGGTTCGGCAATCACTGCCTGACAAGTTCATCAATATCAGCGCTGCCTGCAAAGGGGGTAAGCTCGGATTAAATGCTGCATTTTCTGCATAGCGACCGGTATAAACATGATTTTGCTCATCCATCAAAGCAATACCTGAGTGGGATTGGCTATAAGGCGAATGACTCTGATTCGCAGCATCTAGCGCAGCCAGCACGAGTTCGTCATTAGTATCCAACTGATAGCCATGATGAATGCTATCCAGCAACAAGGGTGTATCTCCTAAATCACGTGGGCCGAATGCCTCTGGCAGATAGTCAGCCAGAGTTAACCGTGGGCGATCAGGTAAACAGATTTCCAATTTTGTTCCACTGTTTAATTCATTCATAAATTGGCGGCAATGGCCGCAAGGAGAACAATTAACAGTGACGGATAGCAGTTTTTTCTCACCACGTAACCAGGCATGAGTAATGGCTGATTGTTCGGCATGGACAGTTTGCTGTAACGGAACACCCACAAATTCCATATTAGCACCAAAATAGAAGTTTCCACTTTCTCCTTGTGCAATGGCACCGACATGAAAGTGTGAGATGGGAGCAATGGAGCAGGCCGCAGCGAGTGGCAACAGGGCAAGTGCTAGCGCATGATCATCAAAGCCGCAGCTCTGCTTAATCGACTCCACCTGCTCTGCTGTCAGCATAGCCGGAAAATCATCATTACCGATATAGGGCAATAGAGCCTTTTGCAATTTAGGTGTGATTTCTGACCAGATAGCGTGAAAACGAGCTTGCATAGAATAATCTCCAAATTAATTGAAGGTTATTCTAGGATGATCAGTCAGGTTTATAATGTGATGTATGCCATATAATTAATGAAATTTATGTAACAAAGATATTATTTTAACAACTTGTATCAAATTTTTTACCATTTGAGCGATTTTTTCACTTTTGGATAACTAGCCAAAAAGATGCAGTAACACAGGAAATAAAAAAGGAGCAATCAATGAAGTAATAACGCCGCAAGTCATCAGTGCCAGCGAACTATATGCACCCTCGACATGATCTATTTCAGCACATCGTGCAGTTCCTACGGCGTGAGAAGCTGTACCCATCGCCAATCCTCTGGAAGCCTGAGTTTTAATTTTCAAGAAATTAAACAGGTTATGGCCAAAAATCGCACCTAAGATACCGACAGCAATGACACAGGCGGCACTGATGGCTGGAATACCTCCAATAGAATGAGCGACTGCCATGGCGATAGGGGTTGTCACTGATTTTGGTAATACGGAAGCCGCAATTTCAGGGGTAGCGCCTGCCCATAAAGCAATAGCTGTACCTGTGATCATAGCAGTAACACTGCCGATGAAGCAGATACTGATAATAGATTTCCATTGGGCACGGATTTGATGTAGTTGTTCGTATAGTGGAAAGGCTAGAGCAACAACAGCAGGTTGTAACAAATCATTCAATATCCGGCTACCGGCGAAATAGTGTTTATAAGAGGTATGAGTCAACAGCAGCAGAGGAATAATAACTGCCATTGAGATCAATAAGGGGTTGAAAACAGGAAATCTGAGTCGGACAGATAGTTTTTTGGCTACATAAAAGACAGCCAGGGTTAATGGTAGTGACCACCAGATATGGTTTAGCATTTTTATTTTCCCTCCTGTTGTGATGATTTCTGTTCTGATAATTGTTTTTTATGATTAGTGCTGATAATGGTGCGTTCGCGGTGGACATAATGAGAACTGTAAGCAACGGTAATCATAACGATGACGGTACTGATGATGCAGGAAAGAGCAATCGGGAGTATCTGCTGGCTCAGTTGTGGATAATATTCCATGACGCCGACCCCGATGGGTAAAAAGAGTAATGTCATGTTTTTCATCAATAAGCTACAGCCCGGTTTTACCCAATGAGCGGGAATAATCTGAAGCGTCAGTAAACAAAACAGAAGAAGCAAGCCAATAATACTACCGGGGAGAGAGAAGGGGAGATGTACTGAAATGAGATTCCCTACAATGAGGCATAAGTAGAGCAGCACAAATGCACGCAGATATCGCCAACCTGCCATCAGTACGTTTTGAAAAGACATAACGTATAATTCCTCAATGCAAAGAGGGTTATCATACGATTAATACTGTTAATGTGCTATAGGTCACATTAAAAAGCGGGTTCAAAAAACCCGCTTTACTATTTTCAGATCGTCATCTTTTCAGAGCATCAGTCTTTCAAAACCTCAGTCTTTCAAAACATTAGCTTCAGAGTATCCGGTGACTATTTGACCTGCATACCAGGTTGAGCACCGCTGTCCGGGCTTAACAGGAAAATTTCTTTTCCTCCAGGGCCTGCTGCCATCACCATGCCTTCTGAAATACCAAAACGCATTTTACGTGGAGCAAGATTAGCTACCATAACGGTCAGGCGGTTTTCTAATGTTTTTGGCTCCGGGTAAGCAGCGCGGATGCCGGAGAAGACTTGACGAGTTTCACCACCAAGATCAAGGATCAATTTCAGTAGCTTATCCGAGCCTTCAACAAAATCAGCCTGCTTAATCAATGCGATACGTAGGTCAACTTTGGCAAAATCATCAAATGTAATGGTGTCCTGAATGGGATCATCTGCCAGAGGACCTGTCTGGGTTTTTTGTGGCTCAATGTTCTCTTTGGAGTCGTCTACCATTGCTTCAACTTTAGCCATATCGATACGGTTAAATAGTGCCTTAAATGGCAAAACATCATGATTCAGCAGAGGTTGTTGGATACCATCCCAAGTCAGTTCGGTATTCAGGAAGGTTTCTGTACGGGCAGCGAGGCCCGGAAGAATAGGTTTCAGGTAAGTCATCAGCACGCGGAACAGGTTGATGCCCATTGAGCAGATAGCTTGAAGATCTGTATCCCGGCCTTCTTCTTTCGCTACAATCCACGGTGCTTGTTCATCAACATAACGGTTAGCGAGATCGGCCAATGCCATGATTTCACGGACAGCCTTGCCAAATTCACGATGAGTGAAATCTGCTGCAATTCCCTGTGCGGCATCAACAAATTTCTGGTACAGCGCAGGGTCAGCGAGCTGATCTGCCAGTTTGCCAGCAAAACGCTTATTGATGAAACCAGCGTTACGTGAAGCCAGATTAACAACTTTATTGACGATGTCACTGTTTACGCGCTGAACGAAGTCTTCCAGATTCAGGTCGATATCATCAATACGGGAAGAGAGTTTCGCTGCGTAGTAATAACGCAGGCAGTCTGCATCCAGATGCTTCAGATAAGTCTCTGCCTTGATGAAAGTTCCACGAGACTTAGACATCTTAGTACCGTTGACCGTAATGTAACCGTGAACAAATACATTGGTTGGTTTGCGGTAATTGCTGCCTTCTAACATAGCTGGCCAGAACAGGCTATGGAAATAGACGATATCTTTACCAATAAAGTGGTAAAGATCTGTTTTGGAGTCTTTCGCCCAGAATTCGTCGAAATTCAGGTCATCACGTTTGTCACACAGGTTCTGGAATGAACCCATATAGCCGATTGGTGCATCCAGCCAGACGTAAAAATATTTACCCGGTTCATCAGGCACCTCAAAACCGAAATAAGGCGCATCGCGGGTGATATCCCATTGTTGCAGACCGGCTTCGAACCACTCCTGCATTTTGTTTGCTACCTGCTCTTGCAAGGTGCCAGAGCGGGTCCATTGTTGAAGCATATCGCTGAATGCTGGCAGGTCGAAGAAGAAATGCTCTGTGCTACGCATTTCTGGTGTTGCACCGGATACAACTGAACGAGGGTTGATCAACTCTGTTGGAGAATAGGTCGTTCCACACACTTCGCAGTTATCGCCGTACTGATCTTCTGCCTTACATTTTGGACAGGAACCTTTGACGAAACGATCAGGCAGGAACATGCTTTTTTCTGGATCGAACAGTTGAGAAATGGTTCGGTTCTTGATGTAACCGTTTTTTTTCAGTTTCAGATAAATTTCTGATGCAAGCGCTTTATTTTCTTCACTGTGCGTAGAATGGTAGTTATCGTAACTGATAGCAAAACCAGCAAAATCCTGTTGATGTTCCAGGTGCACTTTGTCGATCATCTCTTCTGGCGAAATCCCTGCCTGCTGAGCTTTCAGCATGATTGGTGTACCGTGAGCATCGTCAGCACAGACAAAGTGCACCTCTTTGCCGCGCATTCGATGATAACGAACCCAAATATCAGCCTGAATGTGTTCTAAGATGTGACCGAGATGAATTGGACCGTTAGCATAGGGTAACGCACAGGTCACCAGTAGTTTTTTCGCGACTTGAGACATAGTTAGGATCTGACTTCCATAAATTGAAAAGGGTTTTTGATGTTACCTGATAAGAAGCATTGTCGCTAGGGTAATGCGAGAACTTCATCACTTTTGTTTTGTACTTATCGTAAGCTATCTGCTTCTGCTATGATGGACGAACAGTTTTAGGTTGAAAAAGATAAATCAAAAGGAGCCGGGATGAACTCACGATCCACCGAGCAGACCAATCCTGACCTGCTGAGAGAAAGCGTTGCGAAAATATTGGCAGCGTTCAAACATCCGACATTAGAACAAGATTTAGTGACTCTGAAAGCATTACATCGTTGTACTGTTCTGGATGGGATATTACATATTGAATTAATGATGCCTTTCGTTTGGAAACGCGCTTTTGAAACACTGAAGGAAGAAACAATTCATCTCTTACAAGCTGCTACAGGTGTAAAAAGTGTTGAATGGCGGCTTTCCCATGATATCTGTACTTTACGCCGAGCTAACAATTTACCGGGTGTTAATGGCGTACGTAACATTCTGGCAATCAGTTCAGGAAAAGGGGGGGTGGGTAAATCCAGCACGGCAGTGAATCTGGCACTGGCTTTAGCTCAAGAAGGGGCAAAAGTAGGTATTCTGGATGCAGATATCTACGGCCCATCGGTTCCTAATATGCTTGGGACAGCCAAAGAGCGGCCGACTTCACCTGATGGTCAGCACATGGCCCCCATTATGGTACATGGCATGGCGACAAATTCCATTGGTTATCTTGTCACCGATGATAACGCAATGGTATGGCGTGGCCCGATGGCCAGTAAGGCACTTATGCAGATGCTACAAGATACATTGTGGCCGGATCTGGACTATTTGGTAATCGATATGCCACCGGGAACTGGGGATATCCAGTTAACATTATCCCAGAATATTCCCGTGACTGGTGCATTGGTTGTCACAACACCGCAGGATATTGCCTTGATTGATGCTATAAAAGGCATTGTCATGTTCCAAAAAGTCAACGTACCTGTATTAGGTATTATTGAGAACATGAGCACACATATCTGTAGTCACTGTGGCCAACATGAGCCGATTTTTGGCGAGGGAGGTGCAGAAAGACTGGCGGAAAAATACAAATGCCAATTATTGGGTAAGATCCCTCTGCATATTTCACTGCGTGAAGATCTTGATCGCGGAGAGCCTACGGTTATCAGCCAACCTGATAGCGAATTTGCGGGTATTTATCGTGAAATTGCCGCTAATATTTCTGCCCAGATGTACTGGCAAGGAGATAAAATCCCAACTGAAATTTCTTTTCGTGAAGTTTGATTTAAGTGATCATTCAATTTAAGTGATCAAGAGTGCATAGCAATACACTGCTTGAGGTACATCTTCTGAATAAATGATACACAGCCCTATAGGTAAACTGATAAAGGAATATAACGGCTTTATTGAGAGATTTAATAGACTAGATTAATGATTATTCCATTGATACTGCTGTCATTTAATTGTGGTTTATGGCACAGGGATAACGCAATATCAAAAAGTAGAACAATGGCTCTATTGTTACAAGGCCTTTTGGTACAGAGCAATTGTTCTACACTTGGCGGTTTCTATTTTATCTACTATACCTATCATCTGAAATTTAACAGAATATCTTCAAGGAACTATTTCGGACACAATCTTGAGATTGGTTTTGGGAATCGTTTTGGTATTGGTTTTTGAACATTACTTTTAAGTTATTTTTCCATTTGCAGACCTGTGATTGCGGAATTTTTATGCGAAGCGTATCGAAAAAAGCGAGACTTATCTTGTTTGCGCTGGCATAGAAGCTACTAACTCCCTATAATCCGCCAAACATAGCGTGACAGAATGCTATTTTCCCACTTTATTTTTTCTTTTTAACCAGGTTATTTCTAGTATGGCTGATGAAGCACATAAGTGTACAATCGTAGGTATTTCAGGTGCCTCCGCTTCGGGCAAAAGCCTTATTGCCAGCACACTTTATAGAGAATTACGCGTTCAGGTTGGCGATCACAATATCGGAGTTATTCCAGAAGATTGTTATTATAAAGACCAAACTGATACCCCGCTGGAAGAACGCTATAAAGTCAATTATGACCACCCAAGTTCAATGGATCACAATTTACTATTCGAACATATTCAGGCACTGAAAGCCGGGAAGTCCGTTGAATTGCCCCAATATGACTACGTTGCTCATACCCGCAAACCAGAATCCATTCATTTTGAACCGAAGCGAGTTATTATCCTTGAAGGTATCCTATTATTAACGGATAAGCGTTTGCGTCAGGAACTGGATTTTTCTATTTTTGTTGATACACCATTGGATATCTGTCTGATGCGTCGCATCAAGCGCGATGTCAATGAGCGTGGGCGTTCACTGGATTCTGTAATGGAACAGTATAAAAAAACAGTTCGTCCGATGTTCCTGCAATTCATCGAGCCATCAAAACAATATGCAGACATTATTGTTCCCCGTGGTGGTAAAAACCGTGTGGCTATCGACATATTGAAAGCTAAGATTGGCCAATTTTGCGAATAACCTGATGTTCAGGAATTCATAAGTATCATCGTATTTTGAGAGGAAGTAATGCGACTCTGTGACCGTGACATTATTAAATGGCTTGATGAAGGTAAACTGGAAATTACCCCACGTCCTCCTGTTGAACGTATTAATGGGGCAACGGCTGATGTTCGCCTTGGGAATCAGTTTCGCGTTTTTCGTGGTCATACTGCTGCTTATATTGACCTGAGTGGTCCTAAGGCCGAAGTCAATGCGGCACTTGATCGTGTCATGAGCGATGAAATTAGTTTGCCGGATGGGGAGGCTTTTTTTTTGCATCCTGGCGAACTGGCACTGGCAGTGACACTGGAATCTGTCACATTGCCTGCTAATCTGGTTGGTTGGTTAGATGGTCGTTCATCTCTGGCTCGTCTTGGTTTGATGGTCCATGTCACTGCTCACCGGATTGATCCAGGCTGGCGTGGTCAAATTGTTCTGGAATTCTATAATTCAGGAAAATTACCGTTAGCCTTGCGTCCGGGCATGGTCATTGGAGCTTTGAGTTTTGAGCCGCTTTCAGGCGTTGCTGACCGCCCTTATAACCGACGTCAGGATGCTAAATATAAAAATCAGAAAGGAGCAGTGGGGAGCCGAATCAGTGAAGATTAATCTTTCCTAGTGAAAATTTCTGGTAAAGTAATCATCTGGTGAAAATAGTCATCTTGTGAACATGAGACTGGGGAAGTCATGAAAAGATTGTTGACGACACTCGTTATTTTATTAGTAGTAGTTGTTACGGGGTTAACAGCATTAGTTGTGTTGATTAATCCAAACGATTTTCGTGGTTACATAGTCAAACAAGTACAAAAAAAGAGTGGCTATCAGCTTGTGTTGCAGGATGATCTACGTTGGCATGCCTGGCCAAAATTGAGTATTTTGACCGGGCAGGTATCACTGACGGCTCCCAATGCAAAAATGCCTGCAGTTATGGCAGAAAATATGCGCCTGGATGTTGAATTACTGCCATTGTTATCTCATCAACTTTCTGTCAAAGAAGTGATGCTTAAAGGCGCTGTTTTGCGGTTTACACCGGATAGTCAGCCACAAAAAAAACCAGAAACCCCCATTGCGCCTGAAGGTGATTTTCATTATCCCGTAGCGAACGATGCCCACAGTTGGAAACTGGACATTGATAAGATCAAAGTAGAGGATAGCTTGTTGATTTGGCAAATCGATACCCATTCGCAGTTAAATATGCGGGATATTGATTTGCTGATGAAACGCCAGGATCAGAGCCACGTTAATTTCGAACTCAATGGCAAGATCAATAAAAATCAGCAAGAATTTGCCTTTGGGGTTAAAGCTTCTTTCGGTATTTCTGATTATCCACACAATTTAACTGGTGATATCAGTTCGTTTAAATATCAGCTACAGGGTGTTGGTCTTCCGCCAGAAGGTATAGCAGGAACGGGTAGTGCCGCTGTAAAATATGATGCTTTTTCCTCATCTGTTTCGTTGCAGAAAATAGCACTGACAATGAATGGCAGCGAATTGACAGGTAATGTTGCGGTTAAACTGAAAGATAAACCACACTATTCCATCAATCTGTCTTCGCCAAAATTAGATTTAGATAATTTGTTAGGATGGGATAAATTATCACAGCATAGTTTACAGGCAAAACTTGATTATCGGGCTGAGAATAATTCGGCAAAACCTGTGATTGCAAAATCTGTTTCTCCTTTATCAAACTATGATCTCAGTTTTCTGAAAGAACTTAATGCTCATCTGTTATTCATGGCGAATAAATTTATTTATCAAGGTATGGATATTGATAATTTTGTCTTTAAAGCTGTCAATGATGAGGGAATAACAGAGATTTCGAAATTGAGTGGTAACATATTTGGTGGTCGTTTTGCACTGCCTGCCACCATTGATGCAACAGTTAATCCAGCTAAATTACATGCGAAACCTCTGCTGCGAGATATTGACTTACAACCATTGCTGAAAGCTTTGGCTCTGCCATCGGTGTTTAGTGGACAACTTACTCTGGATGGAGATCTTTTGGGAGATGGCTACGATGAATATGCAGTCACCCATTACTGGCGGGGAGATCTAAATATTGGCCTGAGAAATGCACGTTTGGACGGGTTGAATATTCCTTTGCTTATTCAACAATCTTTTTCGAGAATGACTGATTTGATTCAACAGCCGACGAATATTCAGAACTTTACTGATGCACAAAATCTATCAGTAAAAGCTCAATTGAATAAAGGTAAGATTAAAATTAATAACCTTTCTGCAATATCTGGTATTTCGAGAATTGAAGGGCAGGGTGAGGCAAATTTATTGAAACAGAATGTCGATGTTGCATTGGCGGTTCAGTTAACCAGTGGGTGGGGGCAAGAAAGCGAATTAGTTAGTCGTTTAGAAAAACTAAAAATACCACTGCGGGTTTATGGTAATTGGGACAATCTGCAATATACCTTGAATGTAGAACCAATATTGCGTGATGAATTACAGCAAAAAGTCAAACAATCCCTCAAAAACTGGCTTGAGAATGACGATAATAGTGAAGTAAGAAAAAGACTGCTGAATAACTAGTTGAATTTATGATAATTGATAAAGTAAACAGGTGAAAAAATTGATAGCGGGTTGATAGTGGTGTTACACCACTATCAACTTATAGCTCAAATAACAGATGGGTTTTTCATCTCCTGTTTCTGTTAATACCCCATAACCTCATAATAAAATTGTGGAGTCCAGCCTAATTGTGGAGTAGTGACCGATATAGTTAAGGTATCTTTCGATATTCCCATTCCATCCGGATTATTGCGCTGTATTTTAACATCAGCCGGGTAGCTAGGGTTTTGGCTATCGAAATTATCTCCGACAATACTGGCATGACATGAAATGATGCCATTTGACAAGCTGATTGGTAATTGTACCTTGTAGTAATTGGTGTAATACGTTATTCCACCGAAAACTGATATATTAACTTCTTGAATTGAGCCACTGGCTACGGCAATCCCGTTTATCTGGATAATATCACCAAGTCTGATGACAGTGGCGTCTTGTCCGATTAAACGAGATTCAATATTTAATCCAACCAGATTAGCTAAACCAAGATTTCTTACAAAAGCATTTTTGTCTGGAATATCAGCTCCATTCTCATTTTTTGCCAACCGACTATTGGCATTCGTGTTTACTTTCCCTATACGAGAATCTACTTCGTTTTTGCTATAGGCGCCTACATCGGATGCAGTAAGTACAATATCTGTTAATAGTGCCTTACTATTCACTGTACGAGTTAATGGAACTTTGCCGTTTACATTATTATTGGCATCATTTGCTAACTTCCTGACTGTATGAATTTGTTGATCGATTTCTCCTCTAGTATAGGTATCTATATCAGATGCAGTAAGTGTAATGTCTGTTAACAGTGCTTTATTATTTACTGTACGAGTCATTGGCACTTTGCTATCAGCATTGTTATTGGCAGAATTTACTAGCCCATGAATATTATCAATAAGCTGGCAAGTTTCTTCTTTGTTGTAGGCGTCGACATCAGCCGCCACCAATTTAATGTCATTGACCAGCTCTTTGTCGTTGACACGGCGGGTTAACGGCACTTTGCTGTCCGCCACTTTCA
>NZ_CAWMEB010000416.1:0-207 GCF_963866145.1 Xenorhabdus sp. NBAII XenSa04 | reverse complement strand
TATCACCGGGAATTCCGGATCCTCGTCCAACCTTTTTTGCATGTCATCAATAATCGATTCATGTATCCATCGTCTTATGCGACGGGGATTTTTCTTTGATGTTGTGCATTGAGATCGGATTGGACATTCATTGCACGCTAAATTGTTGAAGTAAACATCCAGTTCTACACCTTTCTCCATGACCTTTATTCGCTTTTGTAACCTTTT